>SHUR01000045.1 GCA_009694565.1 Ilumatobacteraceae bacterium
AGCAGTGGGTTCAGTACTTTTCCGGCATCATCACACGCAGTGTGAGCAATGTGCCTGACTTTGCCAGTTTCGACATCAACTTCAACAACTGCAACGTGCGCACCGAATGGGAACGTAGCGCCAGAGACATTGATGACATCAGAATGAACAAGTCCACCTGATTGCTTTTCAGCAAGTGCAAGTTCCGCCCATGTCTTTGTGACTGCTGGTGTACCTGCAACGTGGAAACTTGCGGAATCCTTGTCAAGAACGATGTCTTCTTCGCTAGCTTCTAACAAACGAGCAGCGACTGACTTCGCTTTGTTTACCAATTCTGCAGCCACTGCGAACACTGCATTTCCGCCCTGTTGTAATGAACGTGATCCCATAGTTCCGGTACCGATTGGCACAAGGTCAGTGTCGCCCCATACCAACTCAATGTTTTCAATGGGAATACCAGTTTGTTCATTGGCAAGCATTGCCCACGCCGTGGCATGGCCTTGTCCGTGTGGCGAGGTGCCGGTGTAGATCAGAGCATGTCCATTGTCCTGAATTTCGACTTTTGCAGATTCGCCATTGCCAACGCCGCCAGTGATCTCAACATAGACACTGACACCGATGCCGATTTGCTTTGTAGCGAAGCTGTCGCGAGCTGCTTTCTGCTTTGCACGCCATCCCTTGTAATCAGCAGCTTCGAGGACCTTATTCAAAGAGGTCTCGTAGTCGCCAACGTCGTAGGTCTGACCAACAACCGTGGTATGCGGTGTGAGGAACTTCGGAATGAGGTTCTTGCGCCGTACTTCGACAGCATCCATGCCAATTTCTAAAGCAAACATGTCCATAGCGCGTTCAATAGCTGCTGTTGCCTCTGGTCGGCCAGCACCGCGGTACGCAACTGTTGGTGTTGTGTTCGTGACAACTGATGTTGTGCGGCATTCGATGTTGGGAATCGCATACACACCAGACGACATTGGACGTGTCATGAATGGCGCAAGGATGGTTCCCATGTCAACCCATGAACCTGAGTCTTGAATAGCCCAGAATTGATAGTGAGTGACTGTGCCGTCACGCTTGCCACCAATTGTGACGTACTGCAATTGCGCACGGCCATGGCCGAGACCAACCATTGACTCGCTGCGAGTTTCGCGCCAGCGAACTGCTTTGCCCACGCGCTTTGCGATAACACCCAACAAGAGTTCTTCTGGGTACGCACCGATCTTTGCACCGAAACCGCCACCAACATCTGGAGTCTTGACGTGAACCATGCTTGGATCAACGCCGTTCGTAGCAGCAAGTGGTGCAACTGCACCCTGTGCATGCTGAGTCGAGAGCCACTGTGTGAGGCGACCATCTCTGCCCCATGCTGCAGCAGCACCGCGAACTTCGAGTGGGCATGGTGCAACACGCTGATTGATGAAGCGACCCTTGACAACTACTTCACAGTCAGCGAAGTATGCATCACCGGTGTTGTCTGGCAGTCCGAGAACCATTGAGTCAAAAACAACGTTGCTTCCGCATGCCTCGTATAACAAGGTGGAGCTAGCCATTGCTTGTTCAAGATCGATGAGCACAGGAAGAACGTCGTAGTCGATGATGACTGCGTCGATGGCGTCTTCGCCTTGTTCGCGCGTGTTGCTGACAATGGCAACAATCGGTTCACCTACAAAGCGCACTTTGTCGGTAGCAAGAAGTGTGCGTGTGGCTGCGGGGTTGTATGCAGATGGCACGAATTCAAGTCCGAGGTCAGCACCTGTGAACACTGCGACGATTCCTGGCATTGAAACTGCATCAGAAGTATCAATTGATGTGATGTTGCCGTGTGCGACAGTGCTGCGAACATAGGTGACATGAAGTGCACCCAGAAGTGCTGGTTCATCCAATAGGTCATCGACGTAGACGCCACCTGTTGTAAGGAATTTTGGATCTTCTTTGCGAAGAACCCGATTTCCGAGAATGCTTCCGCCCATTTCAAACCCCCAAAGTCAGTAAGACAGTAAAAGGAACACTACCGAGTGCAGTTGGGTCGGCTCGCATGGAGCCATTGAGGTTGGGCCTGTTTAGGGGGCTAGCGGCGCAAGAGGTGCAACTGGGCTGCCATTGGTGGCATTGCGCACGGCCAAAATGTCAGTAATCAACGTGTACGGCCATGTGGGTGGCAGGTCGGTCGGCAATTTGGGCATCGGGACCAGGGAGAGGCGCTGTTCGCCTGGCAGGACATAACCCAATTGGGCGCGCGCCGCATTGCGGATGCCCTCGGGCGTTTGAAGGGCGTTGACTTCAGTCTGCAATTGTTCATTTGCATCAGCAAGGGCAGAGAACTCTGAGTTTCTTTCAGCAATTGCCGAGCGTTGGGTCACAAAGTCCATTAATGGAAAAAAGAACAATGATGTGCCGCCGGCAGCGACCACGGTGGCCAGAGCCAGGCGAGCGATCCAGCGAGTTACTGGATTGCGGGCGATGCGCTGTTCGATGGGGGTGGGACGCACGAGTGAACTTGTGGCATCGCGCGTGCGCACTCTCAGCCGTGAGAGGGGGTGCAAGAAACGTGGAGCCACATCTCTATTGTGGCGTGAAACACGGGGTGAACCGTGGCACGCGAACAGATGTTCGTTACTTCAGGGGTGCAAGAGCCCCGCGTCCACGAAAGCGGGCAGTGTCGCCGAGCATTTCTTCAATGCGCAGAAGTTGGTTGTACTTAGCGACACGGTCACTTCGCGCAGGTGCACCAGTTTTGATTTGGCCACAATTCGTTGCGACAGCAAGATCTGCGATTGTTGAATCTTCGGTTTCTCCACTGCGATGGCTCATGACGCTTGTGTACGAATGACGTGTTGCCAAGTCAACGGTGTCGAGAGTTTCGCTCAGTGTTCCAATTTGGTTGACCTTGATAAGAATGCTGTTTGCAACTGACTGATCAATTCCCATTTGCAGCCGACGAGTGTTGGTAACGAAGACGTCATCACCGACTAATTGAATACGAGAACCGAGCGCAGTGGTCATTTGTGCCCAGCCACTCCAGTCGTTTTCTGCCATGCCGTCTTCGATGCTCACAATGGGGTAGCGATCAACGAGCGATGTCCACCACTCGACCATCTGAAGTGCCGATAGAACTTTGCCTTCACCGGTGAGGTGATAGGCACCGTCTCGGTACAGTTCACTCATCGCGGGGTCAAGCGCAATTGCAATGTCTGTACCTGGTGCGTAGCCGGCTTTTTCGATTGCCTCGACAAGAATTGCAACGGCAGCTTCATTGCTCGACAAGTTCGGAGCAAATCCGCCTTCGTCGCCAACAGCTGTTGACAGACCACGATCAGCAAGAACTTTTTTCAGAGTGTGATATGTCTCAACACCCCAACGAACTGCTTCCCGGAAACTTGGAGCACCAACCGGCATGATCATGAATTCTTGAAGATCGACATTGTTGTCTGCATGAGCGCCGCCATTGATGACATTCATCATGGGGACAGGTAATACATGTGCGTGTGGGCCGCCGATGGCGCGATACAGGGGAAGTTCTAATTCACTTGCTGCGGCATGGGCAACAGACAAACTGACTCCGAGCATGGCGTTTGCACCGAGACGTGATTTGTTTTCTGTTCCGTCAAGTTCAATGAGCGCATTGTCAAGGGCACGCTGGTTAGTGGCATCCATACCGATAGCCACTTGTGCGATGAGGTTATTGACATTTTCAACTGCGCGCAAGACGCCCTTACCTAAGTAGCGCGAACCGCCGTCACGAAGTTCCACTGCTTCGTATTCGCCTGTTGAAGCGCCTGATGGAACGATGGCTCGTCCGGTTGCTCCACTGTCGAGCACTACTTCTACTTCGACTGTTGGGTTACCGCGAGAATCTAAAACTTCGCGGCCGACTACTTCGACGATTTCACTCATACATAGAACGCTAGTGAGTTCGGTCGGACTTGACCACTTCCCATAGTTCATCAAGTTCTGAGGCAGATAAGGATGCCATTTCACGGCCCTGGCTGGCCGCTAGGTGGGTGACGCCTTCGACCCGTGCACGAAACTTAAAGACCGCAGAACGCAAAGCGCTCTCTGGGTCAATGTCAAGATGACGGGCAACATTAACAACAGCAAAAAAGAGATCACCTACTTCCACCATGGTGGACTCTGGATCGCCGATGCTGATGGCGTTATGCACCTCTTGTAATTCCTCAGCAACCTTTTCTAATGGCCCGTCTGAGTTAGCCCAATCGAATCCGACCCGAGAAGCGCGTTGCTGCACCTTGGTAGCAAACGACAATGCGGGAGCAGCTTCGACGACGCCGTCGAAGGGGCCAGAACGATCTGGCTTTTCAGCTTTCTTAATTGCTTCCCAATTGTTCTCGACATCTTGTGACGATGTAACAACAACATCAGAAAAAATATGAGGATGTCGTGACACCAATTTGTCATGAACTGTGCGCGCGACGTCGGCCATGGTGAAGCGGCCCTGCTCTTCTGCGATTGCGGCATGAAACTCAACTTGATACAACAAGTCGCCCAATTCTTCAATGAGATCAACGTCGGTTGACGGGTCATCGTCATTTAGTCGAGAGATGGCATCAACAACTTCATACGTTTCCTCAATGAGATAGCGCACCAATGATTGATGAGTTTGTTCGGCGTCCCACGGGCATTCGTTACGCAACGTGCGTGCTAGTTCGTGGAACTGTGCCAACTCATAGGCCACCGGCCTCGCTGAATGAGGAATGTACAGAGAGGTGAGATGGTCGGCTTCAAGGGTTCGGTCCATATTGCTCCATGTTGTGTGAGCAATTTGCTCATCCGCAAGACCGAGATGGTGAAGCAAGATGACTTCGGTCTGTGGGTCTGGGTCATCAACAGACAATTTGATATCTGATAGCACCCAATTGGCATGTGTGTGAGCCACCAACATCGGTCCTGAAATTCCTGCAGCGGCCTCAGCAAAGACGTGACCATCAATGAGCCTGACACCGGCTTCGATGGGGTCGATGTTTAGTGCTCTCCAAACGTCTTCCAAAAAAGATACTGCAGGAAGAATGACAAGTTCAATGTCATTGCGTGCGCGTAAATGAGCAACTGACTTTTCGAGCACTGTTGGCGAGCCAGGAACTGCGTACAAGATTTCATTGTGTTGCTTGGCTGCGTCGACCAAGGCAATTGCAATGTCTCGGTACACATCGTCGAATGATGGGGCACTGTCATACAAATGGTCAAACGACGTTGCATTAGGGACCAAATGTGCAGACGGGTGATGAATCGTGCGTAGGAAGCGCACAGAAATGGAATTAATGGCAGCAAGAGTGTCGGCAGTTATAAGACCTGGATTACCTGGTCCGAGACCGACGACAACGATGCGTGGCATTAGCTAATTGTGGCGGTTGCGCCGTTCCAGACTCCGTATGTGGAACTGACTTTGATGTCGGCCGTTGACATATAGCCAGCAAGGAGAGTCCTGCCGGGGTTCTCTGCAACAACAGTTGCGACAGAATCTTTGACATCAGCAAATGGCGCGCTCAAAATGATGTGGTATCCAAATGAGCTCTTGACTGGTCCGGTGGGAACACCAGGCTTTGCCGCAACTGCGCCGATCATGAAATCTTTGTCGAAGGAAGTTTGCAAGTATTCGAGTGCTTGGCACGGCTGATTGCCATTGGCCAATGAGCCACCTGACTTATCGGCTCCTGGTTCGATTGATTTCTTAGCTGCTTCGTTTGCGAACGTAGTTCCGGACTTCAGATCTGCGAGGACTGTCTTTGCTTCGGCTTCTGTTTTGACCAGAATGTGACTAAGGCACAGGACTCCAGCCGTTGCAGGAGAGTCTGAATACAGTTTTTCGATATCGGCAATAGCTGGTGGAGCCATCTTTTTGAGAGTGGCAAGTTCAACGTTGAAGTTAATCAATACGTCTTGGAGGGGCTTTGGGTAGGCCGGAAATTTTTCATCTGCAGTGGCATTCTTTAAAACTTCAGCTCTGTCTGTCTCAAGAATTTTCACGTCGTTATCTTTTGTGAATTGAAGAAATGCTTCGTATCGAATGAGAGCACGCAACACGACAACTGCATCTGCTGCCTTGATCTTGCCATTGATGGCCGTGAATTGGCCGGCACCAGTTAAGGCAGTTGACAACTTATTGAAATCGTCTTGTGAGTATCCGGTTCCATTGACACTGAATGCCTCTGACGTCGACGACACGCTGCCACAGGCAGTCAGGCCGAGAAGGAAGGTAACTGCAAGTGCAGCGGCGAAACGGGAAGTACGGGGGCTCTTAATCACAGAGAAACCTTAGTCGTCTAAGGGGTCAAAAAGCCCTTGTAACAGAGCGATGACCGTCACGGCGGGGTTTATGCCACGAGGAACTGGCAGAGAAATGAAGCCCGGCTCCTCTTTATAGACAGCCACTGATGCGAGGCGGCGCAGCGTCATGGTCTGGCTGGCGCGAAGTTTTAATGGAGAAATCCGGATGGTGTTTCCGTTTGTGACGATCTCTGTGATTCCGAGGCGCAGACATTCGACGCGCAGTGCTCCGACCGAAATAAGGGACTGGGCTGGTTCTGGCAATGACCCAAAACGATCTCGCCATTCAGTTTCGATGTCGGCCAATTCTTCAGAGGTACGCACGGTTGCGAGGCGTCGGTACGCCTCAAGACGCAGGTCTTGGCTGGGGACGTAGTCATTGGGGAGGTGGGCGTCCATTGTGATATCAACTTTGATTTCGGCAACTTCGACGACAGACTCACCCTTCATCTCCGATACGGCTTCTGTGACAAGTTGGCAGTACAGGTCATATCCAACCGCAGCAATATGTCCACTTTGAGACTCACCGAGAAGATTTCCCGCCCCACGAATTTCTAGATCACGCATGGCAATTTTGAATCCGCTTCCTAAGTCAGTTGATTCACCAATGGTGCGTAGGCGCTCATACGCCTCGTGTGACAGCACTTTGTCGCGCGGATGAAATAAGTATGCATATGCACGATGGCCGCTACGTCCGACACGCCCACGCAATTGATGCATCTGTCCGAGACCAAGTAAGTCTGCTCGTTCGACAACAAGAGTGTTGACAGTTGGCATGTCGATGCCACTTTCTATAATGGTGGTGCAGACCAACACGTCGAAGTTGCCTTCCCAGAAGTCAAGAACAATTTGCTCGAGACTTGCTTCATCCATCTGACCATGTGCCACTGCCACGCGAGCTTCTGGAACCCATTCACGAATTTGAGCTGCCCGTTCTTCAATGGATAGCACTCGGTTATGCACCCAGAATACCTGACCCTCACGCAGCAGTTCGCGTCGAATTGCTTCGATAGCAACTTGTTCGCTTTGTTCACCAACAAAAGTAAGAATCGGCTGACGGTCTGCTGGGGGTGTTTGCAAGAGAGACAAATCGCGAATTCCGACGAGACTCATTTCGAGCGTTCGTGGAATTGGTGTTGCTGACATTGACAGAACATCCACGTTTGTCTTCATGCGTTTCATGGCTTCTTTGTGTTGCACGCCGAATCGTTGTTCTTCGTCGACAATCAATAGTCCAAGATTTTTGAATTCAATACTGTCCTGCAAGAGACGGTGAGTTCCAATGACACAATCAATCTCGCCAGACTTCAAGCCGGCAATAACTTTCTTTGCCTCGGCATTGGTGAGAAAGCGAGACAGCACTTCAACTTTGATGGGGTAGCCCGCAAATCGTTCTGAAAATGTATTGCCGTGCTGCGTGGCAAGGAGAGTGGTGGGAACTAGTACAGCAACTTGTTTGCCGTCTTGAATTGCTTTGAATGTTGCGCGTACTGCAATCTCTGTTTTTCCAAAGCCAACATCGCCACACAACAGACGGTCCATGGGTACTTCACTCTCCATGTCGGTCTTAATTGCTGCAATAGCGTCTAACTGATCAGGGGTTTCAATAAATGGAAAGGCGTTTTCCATCTCTGATTGCCATGGAGTGTCGGGCGGAAATGCATGGCCGACTGCTGAAACACGTCGCTGATACAGCAACACCAGTTCCTGTGCCACTTCACGAACAGCGGAACGCACCCGAGACTTGGCTCGGGCAAAGTCTGAGCCACCCATGCGATGCAAGGTGGGCGCTTCGCCCCCAACATATTGACGAATAACTCCGATTTGTTCGGTAGGAACATAGAGCTTGTCGCCACCCTTATACGCAATAAGCAAATAGTCACGTTCGACGCCACCAATGGAACGTTTGACCATGCCTTCGTATTTGCCGACTCCGTGATGCGCATGCACCACGTAGCCACCAGGCTGCAAGTCTTCAAAGACCGTGCCAGATGACCGCGCTTGAGTGTGGCGTGATGAGCGCGTGCGGCGACGTCCGCTGAGATCGGCTTCAGAAATAATTGCGATGCGAGAGTTTGGAAGAGAAGCGCCACGTGTTTGTGGTGCCAGAGTCACCCAAGCGCCAGACGTAGCAATTTTCTTTGGGTCATCGGTGGCGGTGAAGTCAATACCGTGACCACGCATCATGTCAACTAAACGTGGAATTGATTCAGGAGTTTCTGCCGTGATGACGATGCTCCACTTTTCGCTGAGCATTTCGTTGATGCGCCGAACAAATGATGCGGGGTCATGAACAATTGGTCCCCAGCCTGAGGCCGGCACAGTGGGGCCATCAACTGATTCAGCTGTTGGAATCACAGAGATGGTGGGAGTGCGGTTGCTTGTTGAGAAAATACGGTCGGCTTCAACATGTAGTCGTGGGAACGACACAGTTTCATCGCGCGCCCAGGAGGTGGCCAACGCTTTTGCGAGGTCGTCTTCTTCTGCCAGAAGGTCGCGCGCGCGTTCACTCATTCGTCGTGGTTCCACCATGATGACCAATGCATCATCGCCAAGATGATCTGTCAGCAAGTCATCAGACTCAGTGAGCCATGGAAGCCAACTTTCCATGCCATCGAATATTTGGCCTTCTGACAAACGTTCCCATTGCTCGCGGCCCCATGGTTCTGCAGCAATCAGTTCACGTGCACGCTCTTGCACGCCATTGACGTACAGCAATTCTCTCGCAGGAAAAATTTCAATCGATGGGATGTCGTCTGTGCTGCGCTGATCAGCCACGGTGAAGTGTGTGAGCCGATCTACATCGTCTCCCCACATGTCAACACGGATTGGCTCGTCGTCGGTACTTGGGAAAATATCAACGATGGCGCCACGGCGAGCAAACTCACCACGATGTTCCACGATGGTTTCTCTGCGGTATCCACAATGCACCAACTGTTCGCAGAGTGCATCAATATTGAGGGTGTTGCCAACAGCAATGTGGATAGGGTCAAGCACTGTGGTGCCTGGAGCAAGTTTCTGCAACAAGGCCCGAGTGCCTGCAACGATGACAGTTGGGGCGTTTTTGCCTTGGCGCATTCGCCACATGGTGCGCATGCGTGAACCCATTGTGAGAACTGCTGGGCTCACTCGTTCGAAGGGGAGTGTTTCCCACGATGGGAAAAACTCAATTGCATCAGAGCCGAGAAACGCTGCGAGATCTTCTGCAATTGATTGCGCCATTGTTCCGGTCGGTGTTGCAATGACAATCGGGCGACGGGTTGTGTTGTTGATGAGAGCAGCGAGAACTGTTGCTCGTGCAACTTCCGGCACTGCAAGAACTGCATCTCGCTGGCCTGCGATTGCATCGATACCTGGCTCGTTCCCAACCTGTGTCGCGAGGATGCCAAGTGGGTGCGGTGTTGATGAAGAAGTGCTCACCGTCCGTTGAAGTCCTGCATTGCAGCTGCGATTCCGCCTGAAAGGATGCTCTCAATTGCATCAACGGCGACCTCAACCGCAACGTCAAGAATACGACGTTCTGTTGTGGGAATAGACGACAACACATGGTCAACTCCGTCATCTTTCGAAGATGGTTTTCCGACTCCGATGCGTACGCGCACGTAATCATCTGTGTGAAGATGCGACGAAATTGATTTGAGTCCGTTGTGCCCAGCTAGTCCACCGCCAACTTTGAGGCGAAGAATTCCTGGCTCGAGATCAAGTTCGTCATGGACAATGATGATGTGCGCAGGATTGTCAATTTTGTAACGACGAGCCAGTGGACCGACGGCCTCACCAGAGTCATTCATGTATGTGGTGGGAATTGCAAGGACAACTGCATGGCCGTTGACTCGGGTTTCTGCAACTTGTGCTCGGTCACGACCTACTTTGAGCGAGACTCCGAGACGCTTTGCAAGAATTTCAATTGCATCGGTGCCGACATTGTGTCGTGTGCGAGCATATTTCTTACCAGGATTGCCAAGACCGACAATGAGTGTGCGTTCCATGTCGCCTTGTCGAGGAGCCAATCGGCGCAACATGGGTAAAAGATAAGAAACGACCCGAGAGTCGTGACTTAATTACTGGTTTCGGCTGCTGCTTCACCAGCTGCTGCATCGCCAGCGGCTGCTGCCGCTGCTGCATCAGCAGTGGAACCGCGTGACATCAGAACTGTCGCAATCAGCATTTCTGGATCGCCAACTGCGACAACACCTGCGGGCAACTTGAGGTCAGCTAAGTGAATGACTGATTCAGGTGTGAGGTCTGTGATGTCGATAACGATTTCGTTCGGAATATTTGCAGGAGTGGTACGTACTTCAATCGAATCAACGGCTGCGTCAACAAGTCCACCAGCAGCAACAACTTGCTTTGCAACACCGGTGAGGTGAACTGGAACGTGCATCACGATTTCTTCTGACAAGTTGATCTGTACGAAGTCGATGTGGCTGACGTTGCGGCGAACTGGGTGACGTTGCATCTCTTTCACCACTGCGTTGTATGACGAACCGTCAACAGAGAGAGACAAGATGGTGTTCTGGCCGGCTGGACCTGACAACGCAACGCGCAGGTCACGGCGAGCAACCGACAAGATGACGGGTGTCATGCCATGGCCGTAGAGGATGCCAGGAATGCGATCGGCGGCGCGCAGGCGTCGCGATGCTGGGCTTCCGGTTACACGACCGGTTTCGGCTGAGAGAGTTGCTGTATTCGACACGGCTTAGGAGTCTATGACCAGAACCGGCTACTGCCACAGGGGCTGAACTGCTGTCGGCGGGTTTTTCAGCCCACCAGGGCCAATTAGGACTGGTTTTCGCCGTCGAAGAGTTCTGACACGCTGGTCTCATCAAAGACAGCGGCAAGAGCATCAGCGATAATTTTTGCGACCGAGAGGACTTCGACCTTGTCGAAATGCTTCTCAGCGGGCAGGGGCAAAGTGTTGGTGAGGACGACTCGCGAGATGGGGGACTTTGAGAGGCGCTCAACAGCTGGACCTGAAAGGACGCCGTGAGTTGCCATTGCCCAGACTTCTTTTGCACCGCGTTCAAGCAACAATTCAGCTGCCGACACGATGGTGCCGCCGGTATCGATCATGTCGTCGGTGAGGATGCACAGGCGGCCATCAACGTCACCAATAACTTCTTTTGCGATTGCAACGTTGGTTGTGCCTTTTGGTCGGCGCTTGTTAATGAAAGCAACGTCAGCATTGAGGTCTGACAAGTGCTGCGCGAAACGCTCTGCAACTTTTACGCGACCAGCATCAGGCGACACGATGACCAAGTCTTGTGGTGCATGTTCACGCACGTAACGCTCGAGCACGGGAAGGGCCGTCAGGTGGTCAACCGGGCCCGAAAAGAAACCCTGAATCTGACCACTGTGTAAGTCGAGCGACACCATGCGCGATGCGCCTGCTGCCTTGAACAAGTCAGCAACGAGACGAGCAGTAATTGGTTCACGGCCCTCGGCCTTGCGATCCTGTCGTGCGTATCCGTAGAACGGGCACACTGCAGTGATGCGCTTTGCAGATGCGCGTTGTGCAGTATCGATCATGATGAGTTGTTCCATAATGGAGTCGTTGATGGAACCTGCATCAGTTCCGAAGTGCGACTGCATGATGAAGACATCGCCACCGCGAATGCTGTCGCTGAACCGCGGACGAAGTTCTCCGTTTGCAAACTGCACAACGTTGGCATCGCCAAGTGTGATGCCGAGGTGTTCCGCGACTTCTTGTGCGAGAGATGGGTGGGTTCGACCCGTAAACAGCGACAATCGCTTCGTAGTGACTTTTTCCATCGACCGCGCGTTCATATGCCCCAATGGTAGAACACGCGGGCCACTCGGGCCTCTTCGCATTCTGGCTGAATCAGAGGGCTGCGTTTCGACGGAGCATTTCCTGCTCGGCCTCTGCCAACTGCAAAGGGTCATTGACTCCGGCGGTCTCTGAAGCGGGAGCAATCATTGACCCAACGGAGCGGCCAACTGATGCCAGTACCGCTACGACATCGGTCAGGTAGTACTCGGCCTGGCTGTTATTGGTGCTGATTCCTTTGAGTGCTGGACCAAACAGATCGAATTGAAAAAGATAAATGCCTGTGTTGATCTCGTGAATGTTCAACTCGTCAGGCGATGAATCCCTGTGCTCAACAATGCCAACAACGTTTCCACCGGAATCACGCACAATGCGTCCATATCCAGCGGGGTCGTCAAGAATTGAAGTCAGAACAGTGGCTGCATTCTTCGATGATGAATGTTCAGCGATGAGGCGACTGATTGTGTGCGATGTCAGCAATGGCGTGTCACCAGGCATGACCAACACTGAAGAAGTATTTGAACTGATATCTGCAGACAATCCAGAAAGACCAGCTGCCGCTGCATCACCTGTGCCCT
>SHUR01000046.1 GCA_009694565.1 Ilumatobacteraceae bacterium
CGGGGCGCCATCGTGTTTTCATTCACGACGAAGTGCACATGCTGTCACGTGCGGCCGAAGCTGCTCTTCTGAAAACTCTGGAAGAACCACCAGACCAAGTTGTCTTCGTACTCGCTACCACAGACCCACAAAAAGTGTCAGAGACAATTCGTAGTCGAGTGCAGCACCTACAATTTCATTTACTGCCTGTTGCCGAACTGAAAAAGTATGTCAAGTTCGTCATAAAAGAAGCACAACTTACTGTTGACAACGACTCAATAAATTTAGTGTTGCGTCAGGGTGGTGGAAGTGCGCGAGACACACTGTCAGCGCTCGAACTTGTTGTATCTGGCGGTGGTGAACCAGAAGTCGCACTGCACACCGAAGACATCATCACGTCTCTTGTTGCACGTGACCATGCTGCAGCCTTAGGTGCGGTTGCACGTGCCATGCAACAGGGTCGTGACCCACATACGTATGCACAAGATGTTGTACGCACCATGCGTGATTGCTTTCTCGCCTTAATGTCACCTGAATTAGTGCAACTGCCTGCTGATCGAATTGCAGAACTGGTTCGCTACGGACAAGACATGGGAGTGCAACGCGTCGTTCGCATCATGGAAACGCTCGGTACCACCATGGTGGAAATGCGACATGCACCTGATGCGCGGTTGTTGCTTGAAGTCGCAGTAGTGCAGTTGGCTTCACCAGTCTTTGATGACAGCGCGGAAAATCTTCTGGCGCGTATTTCGCAATTAGAAGAAGCAGTGAAAATATTGCGTGAAAAGGGCATCGCCGCTGCATTGCCGCAAGCACCAATAAATCCTGCAACTGGTCGTGCCAAAATCGGCGGCCACGCTGGCAATACTGCTCCGGTCACAGTGCCCGTTGCTGATGCCACACCGGTTGTCGCTGTCGTTACTGAACCAGCTGCGGTCACTAAAGAGATTCCTGTTCCTGCACAAGCAGAAACTCCAGCGAAAGCGGCTGAGCCGGCACCCGCTGTTGGCACTGCAGACCCTGCGCAAATGTGGCCACAAATTACTGATTCCATGCGCGGTCTTGCTAAGGCAATGTTCAAGCCAGCAGTTGTGCAATCTGTTGAAGGCAAGCAAATCATGTTGCGCCTTCCGAACAACACGCCGATGAAGCGTGCACAAGAACAATTGCCCACAGTGGTTGCAGCCATCAAAGATATTTGTGGTGCAACATTTGTTGTCACTCTTGTTCAAGCAGATCCCACTGCGCCAGGTGGTATGACGCGACCTGTGTTTACAGAACCCGAGACGCGCACCATTGTTGATGATGTTGCCGATGACCCGTTTGCAGCAATTGATATCAATGACACGGTGCTTGCTGTTGACGCTGTTGATCCGTTACTCGCCGCTCTGCACGAGACGTTCCCTGGTGGAAGCATTGTTGAAAAAACGGCTGAAGCAAATTCCAATGCTGCAAAGTCACCACGCGGAAAGAAGTAACTAGTGGCCTCGCCCTATACGCCACCCGTTCAACTACTTATTGATGAGCTTGGTCGTTTGCCCGGCATTGGTCCACGCAGCGCACAACGCTTGGCGCTTCATCTCATCAAGGGCGATGTTGAAGATGTCACCCGACTTGCACGTGCTTTGGTAGAAGCGAAAGAGCGAGTGCGTTTCTGTGTTTTGTGTTTTAACTTGGCAGATGCCGATCTATGCAATATATGTGGCGACACAAAACGTGATTCATCAATTGTGTGTGTTGTTGAAGACTCTCGTGATGTTGTTGCTCTCGAACGCACGGGCGAGTTTCGTGGTCGCTATCACGTCCTACTTGGGCTTATAGACCCTTTGCAAGGTGTGAACCCAGAGCATTTAAAAGTTCGCGAACTTCTCACACGAATTCGACCAGAGAACATCGAAGAAGTAGTTGTGTGTACCAGCAATAACACCGAGGGCGATGTAACAGCAATGTATTTAGCGCGGTTATTAAACCCACTAGGAGTCAATGTCACTCGTTTGGCTAGTGGCTTGCCCGTTGGTGGCGACATTGAATTTGCCGATGAGGTAACACTTGGTCGCGCATTTGGCAATCGCCAAAAACTCGAAAGTTAAGTAATCGAGTCGCCTGATTTGTGGGCAACAATTTTTTGAGCGTGATAGATGCCGATATGACCACTTGTTGCGTATGCAGCAACACATGCAAGAGCAAACAAAATTGCGCCATTTCCACCGAATAATTCAATTCCAATAAATGTGCACGCCAAAGGCGTATTGGCTGCACCAGCCAATACGGCAACCGAGCCAACTATGGCGAATACCGCGACATTTGCCCCGATCATGCTGGCAAACGTTGCGCCAGCCAAAGCACCTACTGTCAACAGTGGAATTACTTCTCCACCTACAAAACCTGTGCCGATCGTGAGAGCGGTCAATAGCAATTTCACTTCAAAGTGGCCAGACGTTGCGCCGTTCATGGCTTCCAACATAAGTGGAAAAGAGAAACCTTGATAGTCGCGCCATCCGCACGCACCAATGAGAATTGCGAGAAGAATGCCACCGATCAGCGGACGCGCTGGATACCACGCAATGTATCTCTTCATAGCGCCTCGAATGAAGAGTGTCAGGCGCACAAATACCAAAGCAATTATTCCGGCTAACAATCCAAAGAGTGCTACTTGCCACGCAAGAGTGGGCGTCCATTTCACATCAATGAGGTTTGGGTACTTGGTGTAGTGAACTCCAAGACCACGAACAACCGCATTGCCAACAAAACTTGCGACGATCGCTGGAACGAGCGCTTCGTATCGAACGCGACCAACGCGTTGTACTTCAAGAGCAAACACTGCACCGGCGATTGGCACGCCAGCAATTGAACCGAATCCACCGGCGATGGCGGTTATGAGCATGAGCGAACGATCAGCGGGGTCGAGTCCGAGTCGTTTGCTAATTGGGTCTGTCGCGCCTGCAGCTATTTGTAGTGCTGCACCTTCGCGACCAGTCGAAGCACCGGCAAGATGTGACACAACGCTTGTAATAAAAACGAGTGGCGCCAACCGGATGGGGACCCATTCAGAATGTGAATGAATTTGATCAATCAGCAAATTGCTTCCGCGCTCAAGTCCGCGACCAAGGTAGTGATATGACAAACCGACAAGTAGTCCGGCAAGTGGCAATAACAAAAGAAGCCACGTGTTGTCATCACGGGTGTTAGTAGCCCACGTCAGTGACTGAATGAATGCGGCAGAAAGTGCTCCGGAAATAATGCCGACCACAACGGCAAGAGCCACCCATCGAGCAACGTAAATTGCGCGATCGAGTGGCTCTTGCAGCATGTAGTTTTTAAACGGTACGAACGATGATTGCGTCGCCTTGTCCGCCACCGCCACACAGTGCAGCTGCACCAACACCGCCACCACGGCGATGAAGTTCGTGCAAGATGGTGAGTGCAAGGCGGTTACCGCTCATACCGATTGGGTGACCCAATGCAATAGCGCCACCGTTGACGTTCACGATTTCATCTGTGATGCCAAGTTCGCGCATTGATGCGATACCGACAGCAGCGAATGCTTCGTTGAGTTCGAACAAGTTGACATCGCCAATCTTCATGCCTGCACGGTCAAGTGCCTTCATGATTGAACGGCTTGGCTGATGCAAGAGCGATGCGTTGTCTGGACCAGCAACCATGCCGTATGAAACAACTTCACCAAGTGGCTTGATGCCGCGAGCTTCAGCAGCCTTCTTGCTCATCATGACGATGGCTGAACCACCGTCTGAGATTTGGCTTGCGTTTGCAGCAGTAATTGTGCCGTCTTTGTCGAATGCTGGCTTCAATCCACCAAGTGTGTCCATGGTGGTGTCTGCGCGAACACCTTCGTCGTTCTTCACCATTACAGGGTCACCCTTGCGCTGAGGAACAGCAACTTCAACAATTTCATCTGCAAGGCGACCAGCAGCGATTGCCGCAGCTGCACGAACGTTGCTCTTCATTGCAAGATCATCTTGGTCTTGACGACTGATTTTTCCGTCGGTGTAACGATCTGTTCCAAGACCCATGAGGCAGGCATCGAATGCACACCAGAGTCCGTCACGAATGATTGCGTCTTGCAGCTCAGTGTTGCCGTAGCGGAAACCTCCGCGCGCACCCTGTGCGAGGTATGGAGCATTGGTCATGCTTTCCATTCCGCCTGCGATGACGATGTCTGCTTCACCTGAAGCGATCATCTGGTCAGCCAAGTAAATGGAGTTCAGACCTGACAAGCACACCTTGTTGATGTTGATGGAAGGAACATTCATCGGAATGCCACCCAGAGATGCAGCCTGGCGTGAAGGAACTTGTCCCTGGCCTGCTGTAAGAACTTGGCCCATGATGACGTGCTCAACGTCTTCTGGCTTGACGCCTGCGCGCTCGAGTGCTGCCTTGATGGCAAAGCCACCAAGCTGGGCAGCAGTAAAAGAGGACAGCGCACCGCTCATTTTTCCAATGGGTGTGCGTGCTCCTGCGACGATGTATGAACCGGCCATGTGTGCCTCCAGATGTACTCCTACCCGACATGGATACGAGACAAATTAGGCTAGGAGATGAAACCCCAGAAGTCGCTATCGTCAATGAGATGGAAAAGATCCTTCAGGCAATTCTCAATGGGGCAACGGGCGAGGAAATCGCTGCCCTTCCACTTCCCGCTACATACCGTGCTGCATATGTGCGTAAGGAAGACCAGACCATGTGGGAAGGGGTTCCCAGCAATGAAAAGGACCCTCGCAAGAGCATCCATATTGGTGAAGTGCCAATGCCTGAACTGGCGGCCGACGAAGTGGTCATCGCAGTCATGGCGTCGTCCATCAACTTCAACACCGTCTGGACCAGCATTTTCGAACCCATCAGCACGTTCGGTGCATTAGCTCGTCTCGGCAAAGAGAGCAAGTGGGCAAAGCGCCACGACACTGACAAGCACATTCTTGGCTCTGATGCGTCGGGCATTGTGTTGCGCGTCGGCAGTGCCGTGCGTTTGTGGAACCCTGGCGACAAGATCACCGTGCATTGCAACCATGTTGACGACCAAGACCCGTCTTCACATAGCGATTCAATGATGGGTTCTAACCAGCGCATCTGGGGATACGAGACAAACTTTGGCGGACTTGCAGATGTTGCAATTGTCAAAGCAAACCAACTCATGCCAAAACCTGCTCATCTCACATGGGAAGAATCAGCGGTCAACGCACTGTGTAACTCCACTAGCTATCGCATGCTTGTTTCTAAAAACGGTGCGAACATGAAACAAGGCGATGTTGTTCTTATCTGGGGCGCATCGGGCGGTATTGGCTCATACGCAGTTCAGTACGTGTTGAACGGTGGCGGAATTCCTGTCGGCGTTGTGTCATCACCAGAAAAAGCAGCGATCCTTCGCCAGATGGGTTGCGAAGCAATCATCGACCGCAAAGCAGCCAATTACCAATTCTGGAATGAAGATGGCACGCACAATGAAAAAGAATGGCGTCGCCTTGGCGGTGACATTCGTACGCTCGTTGGTGAAGATCCGGACATCGTGTTTGAACATCCTGGTCGCAGCACATTTGCTGCCTCTATGTATGTGGTGAAGCGGGGTGGAACTGTTGTTACGTGTGCGGCTACAAGTGGATTCATGCTTGAATTCGACAACCGTCACTTCTGGATGCGTTTGAAGAAGCTTGTTGGTTCCCACTTTGCCAACTACAAAGAGGCCTATGAAGCGAACCGTTTGATTGCAAAGGGAATGATTCATCCTGTGATGTCTCAAGTATTCACCCTTGAACAAACTGGCGAAGCTGCGTACCAAGTTCATAACAACATGCACGAAGGAAAACTTGCCGTGTTGTGCTTGTCACCAGAAGAAGGCCTTGGCGTTGATGATCATGAGTTGCGTGCCAAAGTTGCAGACAAGCTCACTTGGTTCCGTCGATAGAAAGCAATAGGACACAGAATGATTCTCACCGAAATTGACCACGTAGCAATTGCTGTTCGCGATTTAGAAGCAGCTATTAAGTATTACCAAGAAGCATTTGGTGCAACTGTTGATCACCGTGAAGTTGTGGAAAGCGACGGTGTTGAAGAGGTGTTGATGAAAGTTGCCGAAAGCTACATTCAATTGCTCACTCCGACGAACCCTGATTCACCTGTTGCAAAAGCAATTGAGAAACGTGGCGAAGGTCTTCATCACATCGGATACCGAGTTGACAATTGTGCAGAAGCTCTTGCCAGCATGATTGCTGCAGGCGCAACTCCTATCGATAAGGCCCCTCGCCCGGGTAGCCGCGGTACAACCGTTGCGTTCATTCACCCAAAGGGCAGCTTCGGAACGCTGATCGAGCTCGTTCAGGAATAGTTGTAGACATGTCACATGCGTGACATGGTCTTTACTCTCATAGGCGCCGCTAGCGGATACAAAGCAATTACACGAGCGCGCTCTGATATCTCACGTTTCCGCATAGCCGGTGAAACATTTGGGGAATCGCACTTCACAGACACAGCTGTGATAACTCCCATCGTCATCGCAGTAAATGCAACCTTGTATTTCTTGCTTGCTCAGCAATTCGAACATGACCTGACGGTCTTGACTTACGGCGTGTTGGTGGGTGCTGGCATGTGGTTGTCACTTATAGATATTGATACGCATCTGCTTCCTCGACGAATTGTGTACCGCACCATCGCAGTAGCAATGCCACTGCTCGTGTTGTCAGCATTCTTCGACAACACAGGCTCTATCGCCGGCATGTTCATTGGCGGACTTGCCATGTGGTGCATGTTGCGCGTTCTCGAAGTGTTGTCTCGCGGTGACCTAGGCGGAGGGGATGTTGGCCTCGGTGGCTTACTTGGTCTGTATCTCGGCTGGGTCTCATACGAAGCCATATTGGTAGGTCTCTTCGCATCTTTTCTAGTGGGCGGCTTCTTTGCATTGGCACTACTGGTAACGCGAAAAGCGAAAAGGAATACACATTTCGCATTTGGCCCCTTTCTCATCGTCGGAACACTCATCGCTGTTCTACGATGACGTCACACACGTAAGGGGTTTCACATGTCGGAATTATCAGGAATGGTTGCAATTGTCACTGGTTCATCAAGCGGTATCGGTGAACGCACCGCACAACGCCTCGCTGAATTAGGCGCGCACATCGTAGTGAACTCAGCAAGTTCTGTTGAGGCAGGGGAGAAATTGGCTGCGTCGCTTCCGAACGGCGCCATATATATACAAGCCGACATCAGTGATAAAGCTCAGTGCGAAAATCTCATCAACGGCACCATCGCAAAGTTCGGCAAGTTGGATCTTCTTGTAAACAATGCTGGGTGGACCACATTGGTTCCACACGGAGACCTTGAAGCACTCACAGATGAAATCTTTGAGCGCACATTTGAAGTCAACGTGTTTGGCACATGGCAACTCACAAAAATGGCGATGCCTCACTTGCATAAGTCTGACGACGGTCACGTTGTGAACATCACATCTGTTGCTGGCGTTCGCCCTGTGGGTTCTTCCATTGCGTATTCAATGACCAAGGCCGCACTGAACCAAATGACGCGCCTCATGGCAAAGAGCCACGGACCAGTTCGTCACAATGCAGTTGCACCTGGTTTGGTGGAAACACCATGGACCAAAGATTGGGCAATACAACACGCAGGCGTTGCTGCAATGGCACCACTAAAGCGTTCAGCAACTGCAGATGATTGTGCAGAAGCAGTTCTTGCGTTAGTTCGTAACAAGTATGTCACCGGACAAATTTTCGTTGTCGATGGTGGACTGACTCAAGTCACTTAATTATTTGCGTGGGCCGCGATACGGCTGCACACCACCTGAAGGAACTGTGCCTAAACGCCCGCGTTGGTAATCATCGAATGCTTGTTGCAGTTCTTCGCGCGTGTTCATTACGAACGGACCATATTGTTCCACCGGCTCACCAATTGGTTGTCCGCCAAGCAAGATCACATCAAGCGCTTCATGTGGTGACGCCGCCAACGTAATGCTGTCTCCGGTACCGAACACTGCTGTTTGTCCAACAGTGAATGAATGATGATCAATGCCGACAAAGCCAGATCCTTTCACCACGTGCGCAATGGCGTTGAATTCAGGATTCCATGGAAGCACCATTTGTGACCCTGGAAGAATGGTTGCATGTGCCATAACAATCGGGGTACGAGTTGAGCCTGGCCCTTGAATGCCCGCAATGTCACCAGCAATAAGTCGCACCAATGTTCCGGCATCAGGAGTCGTAAACAACTTCACCTGATCTGCATCAAGGTTTTGATACGCAGGTGAAACCATCTTTTGTGCGGCAGGTAGGTTTACCCACAGTTGCAAACCGTGAAACAACCCACCACTGATTACCAATTGTTCTGGGGGAGTTTCAATGTGCAAGATGCCACCACCAGCAGTCATCCATTGCGTTGAACCATCTTTAATGATTCCGCCACCACCGTGTGAGTCCTGGTGAATGAATGCGCCATCCATGATGTACGTGACGGTTTCGAAACCGCGGTGTGGGTGCCAATCAGTTCCGCGCGCTTCATATGGTGGGTAATCAACCGAACCCATTTGGTCCATCATGATGAATGGGTCGAGTACTTCTTTCGGAATGCCAGCAAATGCGCGGCGCACAGGGAAGCCTTCGCCTTCGAAACCACTCGGGGCAGTGGTGAGCGAAATGAGTGGGCGATTATGGGCAAGAACGATTGGCGCTTCAATGCGGGGAAGCGTGAGGGTATCGGCGGTAACTGCAGGCATATGTGGCACTTTCGGATCAGCGGTAGATAGTTGCGCTCGCAACCATTTCCCATATCGGCAATGGTATTGGGTTTTTACGGCAACGACAACCAATCCTGCGATACTGAAGTTCCATGATTGTTCATCTCATTGACGGAACCTACGAGCTGTACCGCCAACACTTTGGCCAGGCTGTGCGTCATGCCACGCCACCACCATTATCTGCAACTCGCGGCGTTGTTACCTCAACGTTGCAGTTGCTAGTGGGCGGAGCAACACATGTCACAGTTGCTGTTGATCATGTGATTGAAAGTTTCCGTAACCAGATGTATGAGGGTTACAAAACCTCTGACGGAATGGAAGTCGAAATCCTCGAGCAGATTCCCCTCATGGAAGATGCATTGCGCGCACTCGGTATTCCGGTGTGGCCAATGGTGAAGTACGAAGCAGACGATGGTCTAGCAGCAGGCGCACTAATTGCTTCCATGGATGACCGTGTTGATCAGGTGCAAATGATTACACCGGATAAAGATCTCGGTCAATGTGTTGTGGGCAACCGTGTGGTGCAATACGACCGACGCAACGACCTCATCGTTAATGAAAATGCAATCATCGAAAAGTTTGGTGTTGGCCCTGCCAGCATCGCTGACTGGCTGGGACTTGTCGGCGATACAGCAGATGGTTTCCCTGGTTTACCTGGGTGGGGTGCAAAGAGCGCCACATCAGTGCTTTCGCGTTACCTGCATATCGGTGACATCCCAGACAGCGAAGCGCAATGGGCAACTGATGGAGTTGTTGTGCGTGGAGCAGCAAAGCTTGCAGCAACATTGCGCGACCAACGCCCGATGGCCGAACTATTTAAGAAAGTTGCAACCGTCGTCACGGATGTGTCCGACGATGTGCCACTTGGATTGGTCGACGACTGGGAATGGCGCGGCCCAACAAAAGATTTAGGCGCAATCGCCAAACAATTAAACATGACTGACCTTGTGGAGCGCACCGAGCGCGCCATGGTTGGTCGTCGATCCTAGTTAGTCAGTTTCCTCGATGATGTCGGGGAACTCGACTCCCTCTTCTTGGTGAGGTAGCAGAGCTGCCAACGCAGTGATAGCGCCCGGCAGATTTTGAGCGCGAAGGTGCTCCTGCACCGCAGCTGTTGCTTGATTTGAGTCGAGGTGCAGAGAGGGCAACCAACGAACTTCAAAGACGCGTCGGCGTGGGTCAACGCAGAAAACTAGAGAGACTTGCGAATAACGAGTTGCAATTTTATCAGCAGCACGTTTTGAGTTTCTTCCGAGAGGTCCTACTCGCACCAAAATCTGGTGGCCACTTGTGCGCTCGGCCGTGTCAATTGCCTTGGCAATCTGTTGAGAATTGTCTTTCCACCAACGATCCATTACCAACTCCCGCTCGCTCCGCCGCCGCTGAATCCACCGCCGCCGCCGCCGCCAAAACCGCCGAATCCGCCGCCGCCAAATCCACCTCGGTGACCGCCAAAGCCTCCGCCGTAGATGGTTCCCGCGGCAAAAGGTCCAAGTACACCAACGCCACGCTTTTTCCCGGCTGCTGCAATTGTGATGAACAGAATGATAAGTCCAAAGAACAAAATGATGCTGAAAATAGATTGCTGTGGTGTTGGTTCAGTGGCAGGAGTGCTTGGAACTATTGGTTGAGGAGCGATGTTCTCTCCACGCCACACCTGCATCACTGCACGTGCGCCATCACGCACTGCACCATCAACATCGTTTGCCCGTAAACGGGGAAGCATGACAGAGTCAACAATTCCTGCCGCTGTGACGTCAGTTAGTTCACCTTCAACACCACTACCGACTTCAATGCGCAAGGTGCGATCTTTAAGCGCAATCAAAACGAGAACACCATTGTCTTTTTCTTTGTCGCCGATGCCCCACGAGCGTGCAAGATCAATGGAGTAATTCTCAAGAGTCGCGTTACCTGTGGTGTCAACAACTGCAACTGCAATTTGTGGACCACCAGTTTGTTGAAACGAAATCAACTCACTATTGATTTGTGTTTCAACTTCTGCAGAAACTCGTTCAATTGCGTCGACAACTGGCGCAGTGAATTCAGGTAATGCGGCAGATGTAGAGGAACACCCAAGAAGGATGACGCCAAATAGTGCTGAAACAAAGAAAGACTTTTTAGCCACCTGGGTTGAGATCCACACTTGGGGCTTGGTCTGCACCTGAGGCTGCTTCAAATAGAGTTCGCTTTTCAAAACCAAATATTGCAGCAACAATTGAGCGCGGGAAACGTCGAACAGCACGATTGAAATCTGTGACTGTTTCGTTGTATGAACGGCGCGCCTGGGCAACACGATTTTCTGTTCCCTCTAATTGCACTTGCAGATCGCGAACGTTTTGCAAACTGGCAACCTGTGGGTAGCTCTCAACGACAACAAGAAGGCGTGACAACGCACCTTCAAGTTCGCCAGCGGCAGCGACACGGTCATTGCCCGAAGCTGCACTCGCATACTTTGTTCGCGCTTCTGTAACTTTTCCGATGATTTCACGCTCTTGTTCAAGAGCGCCTTCAACTGACTTCACAAGATTAGGAATCAGGTCGAAGCGGCGCTGCAACTGCACATCAAGGTCAGCAACTGATTGATCTACCGTGAGTTCGCGATCTACAAGTCCGTTATATGAACTAGTGAGAATCAGGATAAAGAGAAGCAGAATTCCAGAGACAATTGCGACTGGAGCGATCCATTTATTTTTTGACATGTCGAACCTTAAGAGTTTGTTCTGGCTAGCCCGTGGATAGTGAAGTGACGGCCAGGCGATCTGCGGCGCACGATCGTTCCCGCGTGGAGGCTGCTTCCGTCAGGACCTGACCTGGTTTACGGGCGATCGTCGCACAGGACCCGACCGCCACCTCACCACCCACGGGCGAACCCGAAGTCGTTGAGGGTTCCAGCGTACAAGCCAGTTAGCCTGACCACCCGTAGTTGTAGCGATACAACCACCTGGAAGGGTGCGAGAGCGGCCGAACCGGCACGCTTGGAAAGCGTGTGAAGTGAAAGCTTCCGTGGGTTCGAATCCCACCCCTTCCGCCATGACAAATCAGTCGAACATTCATCGTGAAGCCATGCAGGTTGCCCTTGATGAAGCGCGCCTTGCCTTCGCACACGGCGACGTACCGGTGGGGGCTGTGGTTCTTCACAACGGCGAAATTATTGCCCGTCGCCACAACGAACGAGAATTTGCGAACGATCCAACTGCTCACGCTGAAGTGTTGGCATTGCGCGATGCAAGTCAAAAACTTGGTAGTTGGCGTTTAGACGAATGCACTCTTGTTGTCACTCTTGAACCATGTGTCATGTGTGCAGGTGCTGCGCAATCATCGCGCATCGGCCGACTTGTTTATGGCGCTGCCAATTTCGAAGCAGGGGCAACAGCAAGTTTGTACAACGTGATGAGTGACCCACGCCTTGGTCACAACCCACCCGTAGAACATGGCTTGCTTGCAGAAGAATCAGCAGCACTGCTGAAAGAGTTCTTCGCCTCTAAACGTTCGTAGAACTCGTAGTACTGTCAATTATTCGCTGAAAAGCATGCATGGCCCCGGGGGAATTCATGTCAACTACAGAGACTCCAACGCGTAAAGTCTTTAGTCCGTGGGCCACATTTACCGTGTGTGCTATCGCCAGCTATATATCGGCATTGGATCTGTCAATCGTGAATGTGGCGTTCTTTGAAATTCAAGAAAGTTTTCCTAAAGATCCTGCTTCCACCATTGCATGGGTAGTCACCGCGTATTCAATTCT
>SHUR01000047.1 GCA_009694565.1 Ilumatobacteraceae bacterium
TCCGCTGATGCGCGCATTACGCCCAGGTGGCCACACATTGACTTTGCTGCAATCAGTGTTGCTTTCCTACAGTTCTCGAACAGCGTGCGCCGACATTCCATTTTGGAAAATGGTCTCAATATCCCTCGCAGATCTTGAAGCACGGGCTGCGGCCATTGTTTCTGAAGCTGGCATCGGCAGTGTTGTGCATGTGGATTCTCTAGTCGGTGCCGGTTCTGCTCCTGGTTCGACAATTGCATCGTTTGGCATTTCACTGAATGGCGATCATCGTGAGGCGTTACGCCACCACAGCGTTCCTGTCATTACGCGCACCTTCGACAAAGTGACATACCTTGATATGCGAAGTGTCTCTCCTGTAGATGACCACATTGTTGTGGCTGCACTTACATCACTGCGGTAAACCATGACGGTTATCGCCACAGCTGGCCATGTCGACCATGGAAAGTCTTCACTAATTCGGGCAATCACCGGCACTGACCCCGACCGATTGGCAGAAGAACAACGTCGTGCAATGACCATTGATCTTGGTTTTGCACACTGCACCACTAGTAACGGCACAGTGCTGAGTTTTGTTGATGTCCCAGGGCATGCAGACTTCATTCGCACCATGATCTCGGGCGTTAGTGGAGTTGACATTGTGATGTTGGTGATTGACGCCAATGAGGGATGGAAACCGCAAACAGAGGAACACCTGGGCATCATTGAAGTACTAGGTACCTCTTCAGGAATTGTGGTGATAACAAAAAGCGACAAAGTGGATGCTGAGACTCTTGAACATCGAAGGAAAGAAATAGCCGCCCGCCTTTCAACAAGTTCTGTGACATGGCATGACACGGTGATTACCTCCGTCATTGATAACACCGGCATCTCTGAACTAATTACACATATTGAAACACTCGTTGCTGCTCAAGTGACAAAGAGCCACAACACTCGGCCCCGATTGTTCATTGACCGCGTTTTCTCTATGAAAGGTTCTGGCACGGTTGTGACCGGAACTCTTGAAGGCGGAGACCTGGAAGCCACTAGCTCGTTGATTGTTGCGCGCACAGGATCCTCAGTACGTATCCGAGAAATTCAAACGCACGGCTCAATTGTGACTATTGCGCAGTCGGGCTCGCGGTGTGCCATCAATCTTTCGGGCATTAATGCAAATGAACTGCAACGTGGTGACGCACTTGTTTGCGAAGGTGACTGGCATATGAGCAGTGCATTTGATGGACGAATCAAAGTGCTGCCTGCTCTGCAACATGCGCTCACACATCGCGGAAGTTTCACATTGCACGTCGGGACGCGTTCGCAATCAGCAACGATTCGAATCTTGCAAACAGACAACATTGACCCTGGTCAATCTGGTCTCTTACGAATTCGATTCGATCATTCATTGCCACTAGTTCCTGGCGACCGATTTCTACTGCGTGATACCGGCATTGGTGCCACCGTGGGTGGTGGAGTCATTCTTGATGTTGACCCACGTGGTCGTGTCAAAGATGCCACACCTGATGGCAGTGACGAACAGATATTGAACAACAGAGGATGGCTGACAGTTGACGAAGCACGTCAACTAACAGGACAGGACATTGCACCGATTGTTGGTAATTGGGTTGCAAGCGCCGAAATATTTCGCTCCACGGTTGCAGCCCTTGAACAACAACTCTCGACTGTGCAATCAATCGACACATCACTACTTGCTGCGTATGAACGCGACGTACTTTCAACGATTAACGGAGTTCAGATCAATAACGGAATTGCCGTGCAAGGTGAATCGGATCCGTTACTCAGTCATCCATATGTTTTGCTCTTCTTGCAAGCTGGCATAACGACTCCTGATGCCGACAAACTCGACCGAAACATCATTCGCCAGTTAGTGCAGAAGAAGATCTTGTTCGAGCACGACAACATTGCATTCCACGTAGAGACATTGTCGTCATTGCGTCCCGTGCTGGAACAATTGTGGGCAGAACATCCAGAAGGGTTCACAATGGCAACTCTTCGAGATGCCCTCGGCATCACTCGTAAACACGCTCTGCCTCTTGGTAATTGCCTCGACAAAGTTGGTCTCACAAAACGCCAAGGTGATCTGCGCATTGCGGGTTCAGCCTGGTGATGGCGGAGGCGGACGGGAATCGAACCCGCCGAACGGGGTTCACCCGTTCCGTCTGTTTTGAAGACAGCGAAGCCCACCAGGTACTCAAACGCCTCCGCTATCAAAGTAGCATTCGGCCATGAGTTCTCTTGTGCCGGTACTTCCAGATGGATTCGTAGTCATTGTGAAACGCGAATGCGCAACGTGTCAGATGATTGAGCCAGTGTTGAAAGACATCGCTGCGTGCAGCACGCCACTCACTGTCTACACACAAGATGATCCAACATTCCCCGAATCCGTGTCAGCCATTCATGATTCCGATTTGGCAGTTTCATGGCACAACAACATCGACACTGTTCCCACACTGATCAAGGTTGTGAACGGAAAAGAAGTAGACCGCACATTCGGTTGGTTGGCAGCTGACTGGCAACGCATCACTGAAATAGCGGAACTCGGTGCTGATCTTCCCGCCATGCGACCAGGCTGCGGTTCGATGAGTGTTGACCCAGACATCGTCGATAAGTTGCGCGCCAAGTTCACGGACTCTCCCGTAATCGCACGTACTGTTCAATTCTCAGACGCTGAAGATGAGTTCGAAGCAATGTATGCACGCGGATGGACAGACGGTTTCCCAGTTATCCCACCAACACGTGAACGCGTATTGCGAATGCTGACAGGAACTACTCGTCACCCACAAGACGTAGTTGCAATTGCACCGCCCGATCTAGTGGAACTCACAGTTGAAAAAATTGCAATCAACGCAGTAATGGCTGGTTGTCTTCCCGAATACCTGCCGTGGGTTATTGCAGCACTTGAAGCAGTGTGTAACGACCAATTCAACATGCACGGCGTATTAGCAACAACGATGCCTGTTGGTCCAGTGATTATTTGTAATGGTCCTGGCACACGTGCGATTGGCATGAACTCCGGCATTAACGCATTTGGTCAAGGCAACAGAGCAAACAACACCATCGGCCGCGCAGTGCAGTTGACTATTCGCAATGTTGGTGGAGGTCGTCCAGGTGAGGTTGATCGTGCGACGCACGGCAACCCCGGAAAGATTTCCTTTTGTTTCGCTGAAGACGAAGTGGGGTCACCATTTACTTCACTTGCAACAGAACGTGGCATCCCCCTTGGACAGAATGCGGTCACCGTGTTCGCCGGCGAAGGACCGCGCTGCGTAGTTGACCAATTAGCGCGCACACCAGAAGAGCTAACCAATTCGTTGGTGGCGTGTTTACAAACTGTGCATCACCCAAAGTTGGTCATTGGCTTTGATGCGATTCTCACAATTAGCCCAGACCATGGTCGCGTGTACGCCGAAGCCAGATGGTCTCGCGAGAAGCTCATTGCCGAACTGACAGAACGCTCGATGACTCCCGGAGCAGACCTGGTACGTGGCGCACGCGAGATAGCAGAAGGCATTCCCCCTCACCTGCGCGATGCCACATTGCCAAAGTTCCGACCCGGCGGCATTCTGCTCACCTATGCCGGCGGCGGAGCTGGACTGTTCTCCTCCATCGTTGCTGGTTGGGCCAACGGCGCAATCGGTTCTGATCCTGTCACCCGAGTCGTTGGCTCGTGACATACTGATACTTATGGCTTCTGGCATCACCATCCTTGATCCGACAAATGAGTCGAAGCCCGCGACACGTCAAACCCTTGCGCGTCCCGCCAGCATCAAAGGCCTCACCATCGGTCTTCTTGATATTTCAAAGCCACGCGGCAATCTGTTTCTTAACCGCATCGAAGAACTTCTCACTGAGCGCGGTGCAAAAGTGTTGCGATATTCGAAACCAACGTTCACCAAACCTGCGCCAGTTGACTTGCGACAAGAAATTGCCACACAGTGCAACTTGGTCATAGAAGCACTGGCCGATTGAGGCAGTTGCACGTCATGCAGTGTGCATGACATTTCAGATCTAGAACTTCGAGGCATCCCAGGTGTCTTTGTTGCAACTGAAGAATTCATCAGTGCCGGCACTGCTCAATCTGTGTCTCTCGGGTTGCCAAGTATGAAGCGGGTGTACACCACTCACCCTGTACAAGATCGAACTGATGAAGAAATAGTCGCTATGGCTGATCAGTTCTTTCTCGAAATCCTTGCCTGCATTACATCAGGCGAGTAACTGTCTTCACCCAAGTATCATCGTGGAGTGCTCCCCGCTACCCGAATCCTGATGTTGCGCCATGGCCAGAGCGAATGGAACGCTCAAGGTCGTTGGCAGGGTCAAGCAGACATTGAACTCACTGATCTCGGTGTTGACCAAGCACGAGCTGCTGCCCAAAAGCTCGGCATGTTCGATGCCATCGTGTCGAGCGACTTACTGCGCGCTCGTACCACTGCCATCATCATCGCGAACAGTCTTGGCGCAGGGCTGATGGAACCCGACGTCCGTTTACGGGAATCCAATGTTGGCGAATGGCAAGGACTCACCCACAACCAGATTGAACGTGACTGGCCTGGTTATCTCGAGTCACATCAACGTCCGCCCGGTTTTGAATCAGACGATTCAATTGTCGCACGTGTCTCCGATGCCCTTATTGACATTGCAACCCAATTTGTAGGTGGCGAAGTATTAGTAGTTGCACATGCCGGAGTCATCCGCGTGATGCGTCGGTCTCACAAAGCTGTTGACTCACGCATCCCAAATTTGGGTGGATGCCAATTCATCGTGCGTCCCGATTCACCAAGCCCCATCGAAATTGGTGACGTTGTTGATTTGCTCGAGCACGGTGCCATCGGCGAAGAGCTTTAGCTTTATGTTTTCCCGTTTCGTAGACAATTCATACGCAGTACCTGTTCGCAAGAATCTTGACCGTCTTGTCTGGGGTCGCCTGGTATCGAATGCTTGCTACAGATTTGCTCCACCGTTCATTGCAGTCATTGCCCGCGGGCTTGATGTCAGCGTGGCGCAAATGGGAGTTGCTCTGATGATCGGTGAATTTGCTGGGCTTGGGTCTCCCATCCTGGGGCGAATTGTTGACCGTGGTAACCGAATTACCTCAATGACTATTGGAATGGTCGCACTCACGCTCGGAGTCATTGGCGCAGCTACTTCCACCACGATTGTGCAGTTTGCAATTTCAATGTTCCTCTTGAGTGGGGCAAAGGTGCTGTTCGATACTGCGCTCATTGTTTGGGTAAATGACCACGTGGAATATGAACGGCGTGGACGCATTGTTGGAATCATCGAGACGTCGTGGGCCCTGTCGCTGTTTATTGGTGTCGCTGTAATGGGTATTGCAACGGCTCTTATTTCCTGGCGTGCCGGATTCATTGTTGGTGCAATCGGAATGGCTATTACGGGCGCACTGATTGCTAGTGCTCTTCCGCGTGATGAAGCACACGCACCGGTGCGTACTGAACTACGTGGAGCGGTGCCACGTAATGCCTACTTCGTATTTGCCTCGTCATTTTTATTGATGGGTGCAAGCCAATGCCTCGGCATCACATTCGGTCCATGGTTTGAAGATGAGTTTGGTTTCTCAAGTGCTGCGCTGATCGGCGTTGTCATCGTGCTTGGTCTTTTTGAACTGGTTTCCAGTATTGGCAGTTCGCGCGTCACAGATACATGGGGCAAAGAAATCAGCGTTCGTCGTGGAGCAATTCTTATGGTGGTTGCAACAGTTGCCATGACTGCGGCACCGCACGTTTCCTATGTTGCAGTTCCCATGTTGGTGTTGTTCATCATGGGGTTTGAGTTTTCACTAGTCAGCATGTTGCCATTGGCAGCCAACATTGTCCCGAACAGTGGCGGCATTGGTCTTGGTCTCACAGTTGGTGCCGGCACATGTGGCCGTGCCATCTTTAGCACTGTTGCTACTTCTCTGTATGACTCTGTTGGCCCTGTCGGCCCAGCACTTGCAGCTGTTGCATTATCTGCAATCACTGTGTTGCTAATCAGTCTTTACGCGCGGTCGGTGCGATAACCGTTTGTGATTGGCATACGTCGGTCTTTGCCGAATGCCTTTTCTGAAATGCGAACTCCTGGTGCACACTGGCGACGTTTGTATTCGTTGATGTCAACTAAACGTGCAATGCGAGCAACAACTGCAGCATCGAAACCAAGCTTCTGAATTTCAGGAACTGTCAGGTCATCGTCAATGTAATGACGCAAAATCGGGTCAAGGTCTTCATATGCGGGCAGGCTCTGATCATCACGTTGATCAGGTCGCAATTCAGCACTTGGCGGCTTAGCAATTACGGTTTCCGGAATTATCTCGCGACCGGCCCGTTCATTGATGCGTCGGCATAGTGCAAAAACTTGCGTCTTGAACACATCTTTGATGATGGCATACCCACCAGCAGAGTCACCATAGATAGTGAAATAGCCAACTGCCATTTCGCTCTTGTTGCCGGTGGTTAAAACCATCCAACCGAATTTGTTACTGAGTGCCATCAGTGTCATTCCGCGCACACGGCTCTGCAAATTCTCTTCTGTGAGATCTGGGTCACGGCCAGTAAACGACGGCGCAAGCATTTCCAAGTACGCGCCGAAGGCCGGCTCTATAGAAACAACCCTGTGATCAATACCTAAGGCAATAGCAAGTTTTTCAGCGTCATCAAGCGATCCTTGACTTGAATACCGTGATGGCATGGCAACACCATGCACATGATCAGCGCCAAGTGCATCGACTGCAATCGCTGCGACGATGGACGAGTCAATTCCACCAGAGAGACCAATGACTACATCAGTGAACCCATTCTTGTGTACATAGTCACGTGTGCCAATAACGAGAGCCTCATACACGCGGTCAAGATCTGAGGCGAACGGTTCAACGTGAGCTGGAGACACGGTTCCATCACCAGAAATTGTCACAACAGAAAAATCAGATTCAAACGATTTCATTCGGCATGCAATAACACCATTGCAATCGACCACAACGCTCGAGCCGTCGAATACAAGTTCATCTTGCGCACCAACTTGGTTGACATACACAATGGCGCTGTTGGTTTCCTTCGCACGTGTTGACAACATCTGTTCACGTTGCATGTTCTTGCCTTCATGGAATGGCGACGCATTCAAGTTCAACATGATTCGCGCACCGGCTGCTGCCTGCGCAGCGACAGGGCCATCTGAGTACCAAATGTCTTCACAGATTGTGACGCCAACTGTTACGCCATCCAGAGAAAACAATCCAGAAGCAATGCCATCGTTCATGATGGGACCAGTTTTGAAATAGCGATCTTCGTCAAACACCGCGTAGTTCGGAAGAAGTTGCTTGAGGTAGACACCTTGAATGCCGCCGTTACGACACAATGCAACTGCGTTGTATAAGTGGTCGCCGTCGGCTTTCACAAAACCAATGAGAGCGGCGCATTCTTTGGTGTGGGTGGCGATGCGTTCGACAGCCAATTGGTTGTCGCGAACGAATGCTTTTTTGAGTAACAAGTCCTCTGGCGGATACCCCGTGACCGTCAATTCGGGATACACAACTACATGGCAACCAGCCACCTCGGCCTTGGCGTAGTCGGCCATAATCTTGCCTTCGTTGCCCAACAAGTCGCCCACGAGGGGATTCAATTGGGACAAACCAACCGTCAGGCCCATGGGTGTAGCGAAAGATCCGGTGGATGTCACGAGGTCAGGCTAACCAGCGACCCCTTAAAACCCCATATACATAAGGTTTCCTATACACAGAAGGTCCCAGCTCGCCCCGTTTCACACAGCGTTCACATTTGGGCAATGGGAAAGAAACGGCTTCGTGACATCCTGTAACTAGTAAAAAAGCGGGATTCGTCCCTTGTTAGTAAAAGGACACCACTGTGCCCATTCAGGCTGAATACATCTGGATCGACGGAACGTCACCAACACCATTGCTCCGTTCAAAGACCAAAATCATTCCCGACTTTGCCGGCGCTATTGCCGACATGCCGATGGATGAATGGGGCTTTGACGGTTCCTCCACAGAACAAGCACAAGGCGATTCGTCTGACTGCGTATTGCGCCCTGTCTTTCAGTGCCCAGACCCAATTCGTGGCGGTAAGAACGTACTCGTCATGTGCGACGTGTTGTTAGCAAAAGATGCGTCACCGCATCCATCAAACACACGTGCGCCACTTGCAGCTGCACAAGCAAAATATGCAGATCAGGAAATGTGGTACGGCATTGAGCAGGAATACACAATGCTTCGCACAGATGGCAGCCCGTACGGTTTCCCCGTTGGTGGTTTCCCCAAGCCTCAAGGACCGTATTACTGCGGTGTAGGCGCAGGTCGCGTTGTTGGTCGTGAGATCATCGAAGAGCACACACAGGCATGCATCGACGCAGGCCTTCTCATCGCTGGTACAAACGCAGAAGTAATGCCCGGCCAATGGGAATTCCAAATTGGTGCAGCAGACGCTCTTACAGTGTCAGACCACATGCATGTTGCACGTTGGTTGCTCCACCGCATCGCAGAAGATTACGACGTGGTCATTTCATTCGATGCAAAGCCGATGAAGGGTGACTGGAACGGTGCAGGTGCGCATACCAACTTCTCAACTAAAGCAATGCGTGAGGGTTACCCAGCAATTATCGAAGCATGCGAGAAGCTTGGTACCCGCGTTATGGAACATGTCGAGCACTACGGTGACGACATTCAGAGCCGCCTCACCGGTAAGCACGAAACTGCTCCATGGAACAAGTACTCATACGGAGTATCTAACCGTGGCGCTTCAGTTCGTATCCCCTGGCAGGTTGCTCGCGACCAAAAGGGTTACGCAGAAGATCGTCGCCCGAACGCAAACGTTGACCCATATACGGTCACTCGTCTCATCCTTGAGACCGTTTGCGGCTAAGCCACAACCAATAATTACGGGAAACGGGGGGCCTTGGTGCCCCTCGTTTTTCATTTCAAGTAGCCCTATGACCAGCCTCACGGCAGACTGAAGAGATGAGCGACATGATGGACCAACACCGCGACTATGTATTGCGTACCGTTGAAGAGCGAGGAGTACGCCTGGTGCGCCTTTGGTTCACCGATGTGCTCGGCACCTTGAAGAGCTTTGCAATCAGCCCGGCTGAATTAGAAAATGCACTTGAAGACGGGATGACATTTGATGGTTCATCTATCGATGGTTATTCACGTGTGCAAGAAGCAGACGTTCTTGCTGTGCCAGATCCGAACACATTTGAAGTGTTGCCATGGGTTGACAACAAAGCAGCCGAGGCTCGCGTCATCTGCGATGTGCGCAATCTTGATGGTTCTATTTTTGAAGGTGACCCTCGCCAAGTGTTGCGCCGCAATCTTGATGCTGCCCGTGCAATGGGATACGAATTCCTTATCGCTCCCGACATGGAGTACTTCTACTTCGAGCCTCCCGTACGTGGACAAATTCCAGTGCCGCTTGATGAAGGTGGTTTTTTTGACCTAACCACCACTGACGTTGCATCATCACTCCGCAAGCAAACCATTCGCACTCTCGAGACAATGGGAATTCCTGTTGAATACTCATTCCACGAAGATGCGCCAAGCCAACAAGAAATAGATCTCCGTCATACCGATGCTCTTTCCATGGCTGACAGCGTGATGACTTTTCGCATGATCGTGAAAGAAATTGCAGCCATGAACAACGTGCACGCCACGTTCATGCCAAAGCCACTTGAAGGTGTTCAAGGTTCCGGCATGCATTTGCACTTGTCATTGTTCTCTGGCGACACCAATGCGTTCTACTCAGCAGATGACCCGAACAACTTGTCGCCTATTGCAAAATCATTCATGGCTGGCCTCTTGCGTCACGCTGCTGAAATCACAGCAGTCACCAATCAAACGGTAAACAGTTACAAGCGCCTCGTTCCTGGTTTTGAAGCTCCCGTGCACATCAGTTGGGCGCGCAATAACCGCAGTGGCCTTATCCGTGTTCCAATTCCAAAGCGTGGAAGCATCAGCGCTACGCGCATTGAATACCGCTCGCCAGACCCAGCATGTAACCCGTACTTGGCCTTCTCTGTCATTCTTGCCGCTGGCATGAAAGGTATCCGTGAAGGATACGAACTAGAGCCAGAGGCAGACGCCAACTTGTTCGAGATGGATGATGCCGCTCTAGACAAGTTAGGCATTCGTCAGTTGCCACAATCACTGAATGACGCGCTCAAAGTGATGGAGACATCAGAACTTGTACAAGAGGCGCTTGGTGAACATATTTTTGAATGGTTTCTTCGTAACAAGCGTCATGAGTGGCGCGAGTACAAAACTCAAGTCACCCCGTTCGAACTCAACCGCTATCTCAAGTCGTTGTAACTCTTTTTATGGCTACTTCCGACATGATTGTTGTGTTCCCCGCGAACCCCACTCCTGATTTAGTGCGCACCCTTGATTTAGGTGGCTACCGATGGAAGGCAGTGTCTGGTGCAGATGAAGCCGGCAAATGTGAACCTCAAGCCGGCTGGATGGGCGCCATCATCACGTGTGATGAAGACCCTGAAAATGCCTGGGCATTTGCTCGCGCATTGCGCAAACGTGACAACGCAGTCGATTCAGTCATAGTCCTTGTCTCTGGCACGCAACTTGGTGATCTGGAACTGCGTGATGATTTGTTTGATGACTTCTGCTTAACGCCATTTCACCCACGTGAATTAGAAGCACGTCTACGTCATCTCTTTTCCAGCACCGAAAGTGGCTTGCGTCCGGAACTTGTTGAACACTCTGGCCTCATTCTGAACCTTGAGACATACCAAGCAACGTTTAATGGTCACGCACTTGACCTCACATTCATGGAATACGAGTTGTTGAAGTTTCTGGCGCAAAATCCAGGCAAAGTGTTCACTCGCGAAATGCTTCTGTCACGCGTGTGGGGCTATGAGTACTACGGCGGCGCTCGCACAGTTGACGTTCATGTTCGTCGTCTTCGCGCAAAGCTTGGTGAAGAACACGCAAACCTGATTCAAACTGTTCGCAGCGTTGGCTATCGCTTCGGCCAATCTCGCTGGGGCTCCTAGAGCCAGTTGTTCCTACGGAACACTCGAAACAAACCAGCCGATATTGCGGCTAATGCTCCAAGAACTATGTAGTAGCCGTACTTCCATTGCAGTTCGGGAAGATTCTCAAAGTTCATTCCATAAATTCCAGCCACCATTGTGGGCACTGCGCCAATACCAACCCACGCTGAAATCTTTCTCATGTCAACATTTTGTTGTACTTGAATAAGGGCAAGATTTGCATAAAGTGCTGCATCCATCAGATCGTTCATGGTATTGACATCATCAATTACTTTCATCAGGTGATCGCGTACGTCAGCAAATTGAGGGGCAAACTTCATATCAATATTAGAAATCTCAGAAGTGGCAAGTCTGTTCAGCGGCTCGATTAATGGATACACAGCTCGTCTAAATTCAAGAAGCTCACGCTTCACCGTGTACAACCGAGCTGACGGAGCTGGAATTTCGTCATCAAAGACTATGTCTTCCAAACTTTCAACATCTTCTTGAAGATTCCATGCGACGTCGACGTATTGGTCAACTAGACGATCGAGTACCTCATGAAGAACTACAGTTGGCCCTTCTTTCAAACGATCAGGATGTTTTTCCAAATCTGCTCTAATTGATCGCATCGGAATTGCATCACCATGCCTAACAATGACAACAAATTTTTCATTGACAAAAATACTGATATCTCCCACAACAATTCGTGAGGTTTCCTTGTCGAACATCACTGTTTTGAGAATCAGAAAGGAGTGGTGCGGATAAACATCAAGCTTCGGGCGCTGCCGACCTGTTACTGCGTCTTCGACAGCAAGAGAATGAAGCGAGAACTTCTGCTGATAGTTCTGGATCTCATCAACTGTGGGATCAAGAAGCCCCACCCATGCGAACCCGCTGCCTGGTTCAACTTCGTGAGACCGCTCACCATTGATATAGACCACGGAATCAACTAACACAACGACACTCTACATTCAGTGGAACGAACGACGAAAGACTTACTACCTCAGGCAGCGCGAACAAAGGCGGTAACTGAATCAGCGATCATTTGTACAGCAATTGCTGCAAGCAACATTCCGGCAACACGAGCAAGTAACACCACGCCTGCGGGGCGTATGAGTTTGCGAACGAGACCACTAAATCGCAATGTGATCAGTGAGACGGCCAGAGCGCACGCAATGGCAGCAACAACGCTGAACCACTCAGCAGATCCATTGGCCTTACCGAAAAATACAATGGTGGCCACAATTGCCCCAGGACCAGCAAGCAGTGGTGTCCC
>SHUR01000048.1 GCA_009694565.1 Ilumatobacteraceae bacterium
GAATCACACGCGGCACCACTCGTGCGCACATCGTGCGGGCCGTTCTCGAAGGAGTCGCACATAGTGGAGCAGACCTCGTCGACTCTGCAGAAAAAGATTCGGGCCTTTCCATCGCTGAAATTCGTATTGACGGTGGCATGAGTCGTAATCCCACCTTTGTCCAAGCCCTAGCTAATGCCACCGGTCGCCCTGTCCGCGTGTCCCCCATCTCAGAAGCCACCACCCTGGGCGCCGGTTTCATGGCAGGCACAGAATCGGGACAATGGCACAATCTCAGCGCTGCAGCGAAAGCCCTCGCAGGGGCACATGTCACCCCGCCATTAGGTGCGCCGGGGATATCCCGACAACAATGGGCAGAGGCGGTTTCTCGATCCCGCTCATGGATACCTGAACTCTCGTCACTGGACTTCTAGTGTTGTGATGCTGTATTTCGACAACCCGACAAAGGATGCCCTACGTGGACACTCACCAAGTTGAATCTCCCGACATGTCAATGACCACGCGTCGCCGACTTATCGCCTCACTTCTCGCAGGAGGAGCAGTCGTTGCTGCGGCTCCGCTGTTTGCAGGTCATGCATCTGCTGCCGAGGCTGATGCACCACCACCCCGCGACGCTGCAGATAATGAGGGATTGAATGTATGCCTTGAGCGCGAATCACGAATGGTGACTACATATCGCAATGCGCTGACCGGTCTCACGGGAAATGACCTCACCGCAATGTCTCTTATTCTTGACCATCACGTTGCTTATGCACAGGCACTGAAAGGTTATTTGGCGGTGGAGGTAGGGAAACCTAGTAGTGCGCCACTTGCGTCCCCCTCCGGATCGTTAGCCAGCATCGCTCGCCAGCTAGCAGCGCTCGAAGATCAGACCGCATCCATTCATACGGACACTCTTGCCACGATCAACGGCCTCGATGCAGCGACACTGCTGGCTTCCATCGTCACTGTTGAAGCTCGCCATGCTGCTGCACTTCTACTAATTGCTGGTGCGTCACCGATTGCTGCTGTCGGCAACTGAACGAAGGACTCCTCATGAAAAAAACAAGCACTTCCTCACCAATCAGCCGACGCACAATGTTGCGTTCGTCTGGCGCACTCGCTGCAACATCTGCAGTACTCGCAGCCTGCAGTTCTACCAAGCCTTCTATTGCTCGCATCGGCGAATCACCCACCACAGTGAAACTCGAAGATCTTGCAGTCACAGACGTCGTACTGCTTCGTACAGCTATGTCAATGGAAACAATGGCAGCTGCAATGTTGTCTGACTCTGCAGTGACTGCTCTCGCTAGCAAAGACACAGCGCCCGTTATCGCAGCATTTGCTGCAGATCACACATCGCACCTTGAAGATCTTCAAGTTCTTATCTCTGCCCGTAACGGCGAGGCCTACTCTGGAACCAATGCACAGTTGATGCAGGCCTATGGTCAGACTGCGCTTGATCTCGTTACCAGCGGAAAACTCGCTGCAGATACACTTGCTCTCACGCTTGCGGTTGAAACCCTGATTGCCGGCACGTACCAATATTTCGTGTCTCTCGCTGTTCAGCCTGCTTTACGTGCCGACCTAGTGCGACTTGGTGCGCGGTCGTCGCGCCGCGCTGCCGTTACTGCACAGTTGATCAATGCCGGCACGGGTGGCTTTGCACCTGCCAACGACAAAGATGGTTCACCTCTTGTCGCGACGTTGCCTGGCGCATTTGGATCTTTGAGTGCTGTTCAAGTTCGGCTCGGCCCTGTGAACGACATCGGCACACGTGCCACTGTCCTCATGGATACACCAAGCCTTAATAGCCTCATTTACTAAGCCACTTTGCCCCTACACTCATCTCGACGGTGAGTCACCCGGGTGATCGCGGCACAGCAATGTGCTGAGGAAAGTCGGGGCTTCACAGGGCAACATGCTGGCGAGAGCCAGGTCGAGGCGACTTGACGGACGTGCAACAGAGAACAGACCGCCGATGGCTACGCAAGTAGATCAGGTAAGGGTGAAACGGTGCGGTAAGAGCGCACCAGCATGTGAAGCGATTCATATGGCTTGGTAAACCCCATGTGAAGCAAGATCAAGCAGAAGGCTGGGCTGCCCGCCTGCCGCAAGGCAACCTTCGGGTAGATCGCATAGAGGGATGATCATCCAGTGCGAAAGCACGGACAAAACCCCGCTTACAGGGTGACTCACCGTCACCCAACGGCATCAGAGATGAGATGTTTCGTTGAACCCAAGAAGAGATGGCCCACGGGGACCGATTGCAATTCGACAAATTGATGCACGATCTAATTGCATTCGCCATGTTGTCTCAGGACCTGCGCCAAGTGCCCACGTGACTCCACTCTTAATGGGAGAAACATGACTGACAACAATCACGTCACCTGTTCGTGCTCGTTCACTGATTTCATCAAATGCTGGCCGCACACGTTCATCTAATTCGATCAGAGTTTCGCCACCAGGAGGACGAAACGATGGGTCGTTGCGCCATTGGGTCCACAGTGTTTGATCAACATCAGTGAGTGCGACTCCATCCCAGTCTCCGTAGTCAAGTTCAATAAATCGCTCATCAATAGTGACGTTGTCGGAGATTGCGCTTGCGGTTTGATGTGCTCGCGTTAACGGACTACACACCACCAATGCATCTGGATACTTCTCACGCAGAAACTCACCACTGCGCTGTGCTTGCCGTTCACCTTCAGGGTCGAGTGGCAAATTCATTCGTCCTTGCAGTAGGGCTTTGGCGTTGGCCGTCGTTTGTCCGTGACGTAACAGAATCAACATGTGATTACTTTTTTTCCAATACAAGTCGACCAGTGCGAAAGAACTCGTGACGGGCACGAGGAGTCGACAAATCGTTTGTACGCCACACCCATGTCAACATGGCGGCACCGGCAATTTCAAGAATTATGTTCAGCCACATGCGATCAAAGCTTGGGATTGCTGCTCCCCCAAAATTCAAGCCGGCAAAAGGCCACCAGAAAACTTTGGTGTTGTTAAACGCTCCATCAAATACCAAGTGCATAAACATTCCGATGGGGATAGCAAGCGACATACGCCGCGCAGCTGTACCCCTTCTCGCAAACGCCATGACGAGCGCTAGTGCAAGGACACTTCCGAGAACCGAATGAAACACCCATGCTCCCCCAGTGAAAATGTCAATCAGGTCTGGCAACAGTGCGCCAAGAGCTAGCACTCTGTAATCAAACCGGTCGTCGCGAAAAACAAATAGGACCGAGATAAACGCAGTGCCGATAAACCAAAGAAGCATCAACACCACATTAGGTACTGGCTACCCCTACGGGACGGTCTTAACGGATGCTGGAATGCCTTTTGCACAGTTATAGACGTAATAGCGAGCAGGATCGACTCCGATTATTGGGGTCAACGGATTCGTGTCAGTCGGTGCGATAGTCGTTCCTGGGTCAACAATTTTGACTACTGCACCTCGGTACACCGTTGTTGTCGGCGCGACCGGAACAGCAACTGTTCCTGGCATCGTTGTTGTAACTACTGGCGCAACAGGAACTGTCGACGTTGTGACCGTTGGAACAATCGTGGTGATTGTGCCCGTCGAAGCTTTCGGCAACTTTCCAGACACCAATTCTGCAATGCAGTCAACCCCAGGCAAATAAAGCCGCAACGGATTGCGAGTCGGTGCGGGTGGTGCATCCCAGTTCAGTACAGGCAGATCTTTGTGGGCAGCGTCCATGTACGCCTTCCAAATCTTCACGGGATACGCATTACCTGTCACGCGCGCAACTCCCTCAGCTTTGAACTCAGGAATATTGACCATTGGCGTGTACCCCTTCGGATCACCCACCCACACTGCAGTTGTGAGTTGTTTGGTGAAGCCGACAAACCATGCGTTTGTGTTTTCGTCTTGCGTACCTGTCTTGCCACCAGCAGGACGGTTGCCTTCTAATGGGTCACGCCGTGCTGTTCCCTTGATAAGAGTTTGCTTCAAAATATCTACTTGAGCATCGGCAATCTCTTTTGTGATTACCTGTGACGGGGCTAATGTGTGTTGGTACAGCAGCCCACTAGGACCTTCGATTTTTTCAATGAAATAGGGCTCATTATGGACTCCGCCGTTGGCAATTGTTTGGGAGCCAGAAGCCATATCGAGCGCACTTAATTCATTTGCCCCAGTCGAAAAACTTGCATAGGGCTGAATGGTGAACAGATCTCGCGACAAGTAACTCGACGAAGCAAGCCTATATGTCATGTTGACGACACGGTTGAGTCCAACTATTTGCGCAAGTCGCGCATATGCGCAGTTAATCGATAACCAAGTCTGTTCTGCCAACGGTGACACGGGATGACTAACTCCCTTTGTAATGACAAAAGGTTCTGCTGGAAGTCCAGGATTAGGAAACGTGCATGGCAATGTTCCGTCAATAAGGTCACTTGCCTGGGCGCCCGCTTCTAATGCTGCAGTAAGTACAAACATCTTGATACTTGAACCTGTTTGGCGACGACGTAACGCAAGATTCACTTCGTTACGGCCTGGCGAAAATCCTGGGCCACCCACAACTGCCCGCATCGCGCCACTAGCCGTATCTAACGACATCATTGACGATTGAATTCCGGTCTTATTGGCTGGCAGTTTTTCCTTTGCCGCCTTCTCAGCTTTTGCCTGCATCGCTGGGTCAATCGTGGTGTACACCGTAATTCCGCCACGGAACAACGCGTTGTACCGCTCGGGATACGTCGCGCCCAGAATTGTTGACTTGTTCAACAAATAATCTCGCACCATCTCAGTGAAATAAGTACGGCTTGTTGGCCTCTCAGGAGCGCTTGTGACAGATTCTGGTGGCTGCCACGTTTCCAAGGTTGTATCGCGTTGCTCTGTAGTCATCAATCCGACATCAATGAAACGGGCGAGTACTTGCTCAAATCGACGACGAGATTGTTCAGGCCGCCGTATCGGGTCAAACGTAGACGGCGCTCGAACAAGGCCAGCCAAGAATCCTGCCTCCGTCAATGAGAGCTCAGAGACCTTCTTTTGGAAGTACACATCAGCAGCAGCTTGAATGCCGTACGCGTTGTTCCCGAAAAACACTGTGTTGAGATAACGCTCAACAATTTGTCCTTTCGACACCTTCTTTTCAAGCATCACTGCATAACGCGCCTGCAGAATCTTGTATCGGCCATCACGCGGCAAGCCAGCAAGGAACTCGTTCTTCACAACCTGTTGCGTAATAGTGGACGCACCCTGCCTGCCACTTGAATATTGGAAATTTGCCAGGGTTGCACGAATGAGCGCGCGCAGGTTCACACCTTTATGTTGATAGAAGCCAGAATCTTCAACCGCCAGAACGGCCGCAACCACAATGTCTGGCACAGAAGCGATATCCAAAGGCTGGCTGTTCTCTAATTCAAAGACACCAATTTGTTTGTCCGCAACTCCCATGATGCGTGTGCGAGTTGATAGCCCACTAAAGATTGGTAGCGCCACCGGAATCTCTTGGTGCGCATTGAGCGCCCGCCACACTTGCGGTGCAGCGCCGACGATTACGCCCGTCAACAATAACGATGATGCCACGAGAGTAACGCCAAAGCGCATGGACCAATTCAGAGGGGACTTCACAACACAAAACACCGTACTTGTCTGTGCTTGATGCATCGTGTCACCCGCTTCGGTAGCGTTGCGTCATGTCACAATTTCCCCATCGCGGTTTCAGATTCGGTGTTCAAGCCTCCAAAGAGACGACAGCAAAAGGATGGGCCGAACTTGCCCGCCGGACAGAAGCCGCAGGCTACGAAGTTCTCACCATGCCTGATCACTTCACAGACCAGTTGGCACCTATCCCTGCATTAATGGCTGCTGCTAGTGCCACAACCACACTTCGTGTCGGCGCATTGGTATTCGACAATGACTACAAACACCCAGTTGTCCTTGCAAAAGAACTCGCAACAATCGACCTACTCTCAGATGGTCGTCTCGATATTGGACTCGGTGCTGGCTGGATGATCAGCGATTACAAAGAAGCCGGAATGCCATATGACTCCCCCAAGGTACGTATCGATCGTTTCATTGAAGGTGTCGCTGTCATTCGTGGCGCAATGGCAGAAGGTTCCTTTTCATTCTCGGGCGACCATTACACCATTACCAATTACAACGGCCAGCCAAAGCCAGTGCAGGCTCGTCCGCCACTTCTCATTGGTGGCGGCGGCAAGCGCGTCTTGTCATATGCGGCTCGCGAAGCAGACATCATTGGCATCAACGGCACATTGACCGCTGGCGTAGTTGGGCCAGAGGCACTTTCAACCATGACTGCAGAATCAGTAGACGAAAAGGTTGCAATCGTCGCTGCTGCTGGTGCTCATCGAATCAATGACATTGAAATGAACATTCGCACATTCTTTGTGAAAGTTACAAATGATCGTGCTGCAACTGTCGAAGGCATTTCATCAATGTTCGGCGTGTCAAAAGACATGATCGATGCATCACCATTTGCTCTTATCGGTTCGGTTGAGGAATGCATTGATCAACTGCTCGAACGCCGTGAGCGTTGGGGTTTCAGCTACACCATCGTTGGTGCAGAAAATATCGACGAGTGTGCACCAATCGTTGCTGCACTTCGCGGCAATTAGATTAGAACAAACCGATAATTCGCCCGTCAGGGCCAATGTCAATATGCAATGCTGCGGGGTCTGCCCCTAAGCCAGGCATAGTGCGCATATTGCCCACTATTGGGTAAATGAATCCAGCCCCTACAGATGCCCGTACTTCACGTACCACCAAGGTGTGCCCAGTGGGCGCGCCCTTCAAGGTGGGGTCACCGCTAATACTGAGGTGCGTCTTAGCAATGCACACAGGCAAGTTGCTGAAACCATTTGCGTCGTACCGTGCAAGCTGTTCATTCGCCAGATCCGAATACTCAACAGCGGCAGCGCCATAAATCTTGGTGGCAACTGCAGAAATCTTGTCTTTCAATGACGCAGATTCTTCATAAAGAAAATGGAAGTTGTTCGGCTCATCGCATGCAGCCACAACCGCATTAGCCAAATCAACTGCTCCAGCACCACCATCAGAAAAGTGGGTGCACACCGCAACTCGTGCGCCCATAGATTCTGCAATCTCGCGAATCACATCATGTTCGCTTGCAAAGTCTGTGGGGAAAGCGTTAATCGCTACAACTGGTGAGACTCCATGTGCAAGAACATTCTCAATCTGCTTGGCCAAGTTGGCTGCGCCAGCACGAACGTCTTCAGGATTCTCTTGCAACATCTCTGGAGGCAATGGCTTTCCGGCAACAACTTTGTACAACCCAGAGTGGGCTTTCAACGCGCGAACAGTGGCTACCAATACCGCAGCATCAGGTTTCATTCCTGAAACGCGACACTTGATATTGAAGAACCTCTCAGCACCCATGTCAGCCCCGAAGCCGGCCTCAGTAATGAGGTAGTCACACATATGAATGCCAATCTTGTCTGCAATCACCGACGAGTTGCCCGTGGCGATGTTTCCAAATGGCCCCGTGTGAATCAACGCCGGAGTGTTCTCAAGCGTTTGCATCAAGTTCGGCTTAATGGCATCCAGCAAGATGACAGCCATCGCACCAGCACATCCAATCTGTTCGGCCGTAACAGCCACATCATCTGCCGTGTACCCCACAACAATGCGACCAAGACGCGCGCGAAGGTCTTCCACGGAAGTAGCCAATGCCAACAGTGCCATCACTTCAGAAGCAGCAGTGATGTCAAAACCAGACGTGCGTTCAATTCCGTCTTCTTTTGAACCCTGACCAATTGTCACGTTACGTAGTGCACGATCATTCACATCAAGAACGCGCTTCCATGTGATTTTGTCAAGCGATAAACCCAGAGCATTGCCCTGATGCAGATGGTTATCAACCATGGCTGCAAGCAAATTGTGTGCAGCAGTAACTGCATGGAAATCACCTGTGAGATGCAGATTCAAAATCTCCATCGGAATCACTTGGCTATACCCACCACCAGCGGCACCACCTTTAATGCCGAATGTTGGCCCCATTGATGGTTGACGCAATGCCAGCAGTCCCACTTTGCCGATGTGCTTCATTGCCTGTGCAAGACCAACAGATGTAGTTGTCTTGCCTTCACCAAGCGGTGTCGGCGTAATGGCAGTTACCACCACGTACTTTCCTGACGGCCGTGACGACACGTTCTCAAGTACCGACAGGTCAATTTTGGCTACATGGCGCCCATAGGGCTCTAGAAATTCATCGCCAATTCCTAACTGACCCGCAATGTCAGAGAGCGGAGCAATGGTTGCGGCTTGGGCGATATCAAGGTCGGAAGGAAAAGGCACTTCTGAAGTCTCACCCAATTGCCACACTCGCGCCAAAGCGAAGCAACTCGTCGTCGGTGACACCATTGGTCGTAGCCTTACTTGACCGTAGAAAGGCATACATGGGAATCATTCGAACGCTTCGATCAGTCGCACGTTTCTCAGTGCCCACACTGTCGCGACAGAAGCGTCGCTTTGAGCGCGCCGCCAACATTGCAGATCTTCGTCTCATTGCTAAAAGTCGTCTCCCTCACGGAATTTTTGACTACATCGATGGCGCGGCCGAAGACGAAATCACCATGCGACGCAACGCAGAAGCTTTTCAGCAATATGAATTTGTACCAAGAATTCTGCGCAATGTTTCCAACATTGATACAAGCACGTCATTCCTTGGCCGCACTCTCGAATCTCCTCTTCTTTTCTCCCCCACGGGTTTCACACGAATCGCACATTCGCAAGGGGAACTCTCCGTTGCTCGCGTCGCTGCCCGCCACGGCCTGCCTTATTGCTTATCTACATTGTCAACTCGATCAATTGAAGAAGTTGCAGCTGTCAGTAACGGGCCAAAGTGGTTTCAGGTCTATGTCTGGCGTGACCGCGCGTTAGTGAAAGACATGTTGGCTCGCGCTCAGGCAAGCGACTACGAAGCAATCATGCTCACAGTTGACACCGCAGTACTCGGCCGGCGCGAGCGCGATGTGCGTCGCGGCTTTACTCTTCCGCCCAAACTTGGCCCCGGCACCATCATTGATGGCATCACTCACCCTTCGTGGACCTGGGATTTCATCCGCAATGAGCCAATCACATTCTCAAATATCGCAGCATCACGAGGAAACACAGGAACCGCAGTCACTTTGTCTGATTTCATTTCTGAACAGTTTGAACCTGCGTTGTCGTGGGATGACTTGGAATGGTTTCGCGCTAACTGGAACGGACCCATCATTCTCAAAGGCGTGCAATCAGTCGCAGATGCAGTTCTCGCTCAAAAATACGGCATCGACGCCGTTGCATTGTCTAACCACGGCGGCCGACAACTTGATTCAGCACCAGCACCACTTGACTTGCTTGCACCCGTTGCGCAAGCAACTGGCGGCACATTGCCCCTCATTTGTGACGGTGGCGTCCGTCGCGGTAGCGACATTGTGAAAGCGATTGCTCTTGGTGCCTCTGCGTGCACATTAGGACGCAGTTACCTCTACGGTCTCGGGGCTGCTGGCGAGCCAGGAGTCGAGCGCGCACTTTCCATGCTCACTGACGACATGACGCGCACTATGTCGTTGTGCGGCGTTCGCAGTATCTCTGAAATCACACCAGAACTTTTATCACTCGTTCCAGTCGGACGCATCTGATGAGTCAATACTCATACATCACCGGCGAAGAACGCCCCGTTGAGGTCCTTGTCTTCCGCATGGACCCAGCCGTTGTTGAGGAATTCATTCGCGTAGACCACGAAGTGTGGACACTTGGCGAAGCGCATATGGAAGGACCCATCGATATCCCATTCCTTTCAAAGGAAGTCTGGCTCGACACAAGTAAGCCTGGCGAAGTCACCATTGTGTTTGTCTGGGATACGCAAGACGCATGGAACATTGTGGGAAACACAGAATTGCAGAAGAAACTCCAGTCTGAGTTTGATTCTCGATTCCCTTATCCGATTGAGCTGATTGCTGCGCCACATGAAGATTCGCACTTTGGCATTCATCGTGTCACCCGATTTGAAAGAATAGAAAAATGAGTGAAGTTCTCGACGTTTCATCCGCACGCACTATTGGCGAACTCGGGGACGTAGGCCCCCTTTCAATTGGTTGTTGGCGTCTCACCGGTTCAGATGTAGAAAACACTGCAGTCATTTCTGCTGCTGTTGATGCAGGCATGACCCTCATTGAGAATGCAGACGTATATGGCCTTGACTGGGGCGGCACACACTTTGGCGCATGCGAGGAAGCACTCGGAAGAATCTTCCTAGCCATTCCTGGTCTACGCGACAGAATTGTTCTCGCCACCAAGGGCGGCATCATCCCCGGAGTTCCCTACAACTCTTCAGCCAAATACATCACCAGAGCTTGCGAAGCATCCCTGGCTCGCATGGGAGTTGAACATATCGATCTGTATCAAATTCATCGCCCAGACCACTTCACCCACCCTGAAGAAATCGCTCAAGCATTTCAATCCTTGCGATCACGCGGTCTTGTCCGTGAATTCGGAGTATCGAACTACACAGTTGCTCAGACACTTGCGCTTAATGCCTTCATTGATAACGGCCTTGCAACTACACAGCCACAAATATCAGCCACCCACCTCGACTCATTGCGCGACGGGACTCTTGATTTGTGCATGGAATCAGGAATCACTCCCCTTGCCTGGAGCGCCCTTGCTGGCGGTGCACTCGCAACTGGCCAAGGCGTATCCCCTGCATTACTGACAGTTCTCGACGAACTCGCTGCTCGGGAAAACGTCACGCGTTCAGCAATTGCTGTTGCTTTTGTGCTTGCACTCCCATCGCACCCTGTAGCAATCATTGGCACACAGACACCTTCCCGCATTTCGGAATTGGCATTATCAACGTCAGTATCGCTGACACGTACCGACGTATACGCGATCATCCAAGCCAGTGACGGATCACCTCTGCCATGAGCGAAATCAGTTGGTTCAGCGCGTTATGCGATGACGACTACGAACAACTAGGAATTGTCGACTCCAATCTGCAGAGCAGTTGGAACCACTGCTCCGACATTGTTCGCACAGTACATAATGTTGGGTTTGACAATGTCTTGCTTCCGTCTGGTTATGACCTCGGCATTGACACGCTTGCATTTGCCTCCGCAATGGCGCCGAGCATCACGAACATGAAACTGCTGACCGCCATTCGCTGTGGTGAAGTGTGGGTTCCACAATTGGCACGTCAACTTGCAACGCTCAATCAAATTCTTAACGGCAAACTTTCCATCAACATCATTTCTTCAGAGATGCCCGGCGAATCTCTTGATGGCCCTCTCCGTTATTCACGCACAATCGAAACGATGACAGCGCTTCGCACATTGCTCAATGGTGAACGCCTTGACATTGACGGTGAATTCATTCAACTTCATCTTGATGCGCCTCGCATCTGTCGCGATTCACCACAAGCTCCACAGTTCTACTTCGGCGGTTTAAGCGATGAAGCACGTAATGTCGCAGCTGCCGCTGCGGATGTGTATCTCATGTGGCCAGACACTGAAGATGTAATCGCTGAAACCATTGCAGATCTTCGCTCACGTGCTGCCACATACAGCAGAACATTGAAGTTCGGTTACCGAGTGCATGTCATTGTTCGCGAAACAGAAGACGAAGCACGAGACGCCGCAGCGCACTTAATCTCCACAGTCGACGCTGCAACTGGTGATGCGATTCGTTCACGCTCACTCGATAGCTCCAGTGTCGGTGTTCGTCGTCAAGCCGAACTGCGCGAATCTGCCGGCTCTGATGGCTTTGTCGAACCCAATCTCTGGACGGGAATCGGCAAAGCCCGCAGCGGTTGTGGCGCAGCCATTGTGGGCACGCCTCAACAAGTCATCGACAAGATTCACCGGTACGAAGCCATGGGCATCGAGGCCTTTATTTTCTCGGGTTATCCGCACAAGCTAGAGGCGCAACGCTTTGCTGAACTTGTACTTCCGCACCTCAATCATGGACCGCTGTAAAAAACCGTCTACAGTCGCACCATGAGCGACATCACAACACTTCCTGCCGAATTCCTGTTTCACATCAATGCGACACTGAACCCACCCATCGTGGTTCCAAATGGTCCGAACGGCACACGTGTCATTGTTCGTGTTACCGGCGGA
>SHUR01000049.1 GCA_009694565.1 Ilumatobacteraceae bacterium
GGCATCTGTGAGTTGGAAGATATCTGTCCAGCCACTCTGATGCCCTCAAAGTCAAAGTCAAAGCCGAAGTGACAGCAGTCAAGTAGCGTCTGTGCGATGACAGCCACCATTTGTGCCGAACTGGGCGCAGCAGCAGACGCCGTAAACCGCTACCGAATGAGAGTGGCGGGGCTCATCGAGAACATTGGTGCAAACCATGAAGATCTTGTCAGCGCAATGTATGAAGCAGAACGGGCCTTGTTGTCAGCTGAGCGGTTGCTTATCCGTGCTGAAAAAATTGCTCGTTAGCTCGTGGCTTCGTTGACTAAGTTGCCCTTGTGACCACATTCAATCCCCGAGGACAAATTCAGGCAATGAGTGGCTATCACTCTGCGCAAGTTGATGTTCCCGTTCGATTAAATACCAATGAGTCGCCATTTCCGCCGCCCGATGGCTGGCTTGATGCAGTTGCAGACATTGCCCGATCAATTAAATGGAATCGTTATCCCGATCGAGCCGCAATTGAACTGCGCGAAACGATTGCGGGCCGGCACGGTGTTTCCTCGGCAAATATTTTTGTGGCAAATGGCTCTAATGAAGTTATTCAAACAATTCTTTTGGCATATGGCGGTGCGGGTCGTTGTGTCGCAACGTTTGAGCCCACGTATCAGATGTACTCCCAGATTGCGCGCGTCACAGGCGCCGACGTTGTGCAAGGGGAGCGCAGGGCTGACCTTTCGCTTGATCCGATGGAGATTGAGCGCGTTCTCACACGTCATAAACCGTCAGTGTCGTTCTTGTGTAATCCGAATAATCCAACAGGTCTCATTGAGCCTCGCGCAAACCTTGAAGCGATGCTGAAACACGCCACCGGTATCGTTGTTGTTGACGAGGCTTATGCAGAATTTTCCGAATGGTCTGCCATTGACATGGTGTCTGAAGACCTGCCCCTTGCAGTGACTAGAACATTCTCAAAGACTTTGTCAATGGCTGCGCTGCGAGTTGGATATGTGGTGGCGCCGAAGCAAATGATCTCTGACTTGGAGATTGCAGTTCTTCCATATCATCTGGATTCGTTTAAGCAATCTGCCACTATCGCAGCACTTGGTTTTGTGTCTGAAATGGAACAGCGTGTCGACACAATCAAATCAGAACGCAGTCGGATCTTTGCAGCAATCAGTGAGATGGACTGCGAGGTCTGGACGAGCGGATCTAACTTCATCTTGTTTCGACCACGGTCGTCTCTGGCATCTGTCGTGTGGCAGCGAATGGTTGACTCCGGGGTATTGGTGCGCGACTGCAGTACGTGGCCACTATTGTCTGGCTGTTTGCGTGTCACCGTAGGTACATCGGACGAGAACACGGCATTCTTGGGAGCGCTATCGGCTGCTTTGTCGGTCAAATAGGCAAAAATCACGTAATTGACAGTCCGAGATGGGTGTCGAGCGGCGAGAATAGGGGCATGGCACGTACAGCCCAGGTCACACGCAACACAAAAGAGACATCCATTGATGTGTCCATCAATCTTGATGGATCAGGGACTGCGTCTATCTCGACCGGTATTCCGTTTTATGACCACATGCTCGAGCAGTTGGCACGTCACGGAGGGTTTGACCTTACCGTTGCAGCCAAGGGTGACTTGCACATTGATACACATCACACAGTGGAAGATGTTGCGATCTGTGTCGGTGAAGCATTGCGTGAAGCACTCGGCGATAAAGCCGGAGTACGACGCTTTGCTAGTGGTTTGTATCCTCTCGATGAAGCACTCGTGGAAGTGGCGTTAGATCTCAGCGGACGCGCCTTTGTGGCGTGGAATGTTGAACTGCCAGAATGTCTGCCACTTGGTAATCCTGCGTTTGATCCGTCACTTGCCGAACATGCTGTGTCATCGCTCGCTAATGCAGCTGCAATCACTTTGCATGTCAACTTGCGCGCAGGGCGAAATGTACATCACATCATCGAAGCAACATTCAAAGGACTTGCTCGCTGTCTGCGTGACGCAGTCCGCATTGAATCGGCGGGAGTGCCCTCTACGAAGGGTGTTCTTTCGTGACATCACGCCCGCGTGTTGCGGTGCTTGATTACGGAATCGGAAATTTGCGCTCTGCGCAGAAAGCATTAGAACGTGTCGGAGCCGATGCCGTCCTTACTGCTGACGCCCGCCTTGCCGCATCTGCTGATGCCGTTGTATTGCCTGGAGTTGGAGCTTTCGGCGCATGCATGAATGCCTTGCGATCTGCAGGCCTCGAGACAGTGGTGCATGATTCTGTTGCTCGTGGAGTCCCATTCATGGGTATTTGTGTCGGCATGCAGATGTTGTTCGATTCAAGTGAAGAAGACGAGACGGCAACTGGTCTTGGCATCATTCCGGGGTCGGTGCAGTGGTTGTCGTCTGACATGCCCCGACCACAGATGCAGTGGAATCAACTCAACATCACAAAGAGGGATGTTTTGTTTTCTGGTCTCGAAGAACGGCCATGGATGTATTTTGTACATTCTCTGCACGGTGTTCCATCTGACAGCAGTGATGTTGCTGCCACGGTTCATTACGGTGAAACACTGAATGTTGCCTTTCGTCGGGCCAATGTGTTCGCAACGCAATTTCACCCAGAGAAATCGGCAACGCCTGGGTTGAAGTTGCTCGAGAATTTTGTGAAGTCAGTGGCAACGTCATGATGTTGTTGTATCCAGCAATTGATGTCCTTGACGGCAAAGTAGTGCGCTTGCGCCAAGGCGAGTATGACGACAGCACTGTGTACGGGGTCGACCCTGTCGCAATGGCGTTGTCGTTCGTTGACCAAGGAGCAACGTGGGTGCACATGGTGGATCTAGATGCGGCCCGCAGCGGTGAACCTGTTAATCGTTCTGTTATTGCGTCAGTTGCTCGTGCCATCGCTGGTCGTGCATCACTGCAAGTGGGTGGAGGGGTGCGCACGGAAGCCGACGCTGAGGCTCTTGCAGCCGCTGGAGTCACACGCGTTGTCATGGGTTCTGCCGCAGTTGCCGACCCTGCGCTCGTACGTCGTGTGTCGGATGTTGTTGCCGTTGCTGTTGGTCTTGATCATCGCAATGGAGTCGCAGCTACCCATGGCTGGACTGCATCATCTGGCGTGCGGGTAGATGACTTACTGAGTCAATTTCCTACGGCATCAGCGTTTGTGATTACAGATATCTCTCGTGACGGCATGTTGACTGGCCCCGATGTCAAAGGGCTTGCACGTGCGGTGTCTCGTACGTCCATACCTGTTGTTGCAAGCGGCGGTGTGGGCACGCTTTCTCACATTGCAGACTTGGCAGCTGTTGTCGGGTTGAATGGCGTCATTGTTGGTAAGGCGTTGTATGAATCGAAGTTCACCGTTTCAGAGGCATTGGCGGTGTTGTTGTGAATCCAGACCTTGTAGCCCGCGTAATTCCGTGCCTTGATGTGACAAGCGGCCGAGTTGTTAAGGGAATCAATTTTGTTGATTTACGCGATGCAGGCGACCCTGTAGAATTAGCGGCACGTTATGACGCACAAGGTGCTGATGAGTTGGTGTTCTTAGATATCACTGCATCGTCTGATGGGCGTGACACCATGATTGATGTTGTCTCTCGCACTGCAGAAGAAGTTTTCATACCGTTCACTGTGGGTGGTGGTATTCGTGAACTATCTGATGCGCGGGCTTTGTTACGTGCTGGTGCAGACAAAATCAGTGTCAATACATCTGCTGTGCAACGACCACAGGTGATAGCAGACATTGCAGACGAATTTGGATCTCAGTGTGTGGTGTGCGCAATAGATGCCAAATGGGATGCTGCAACTCATCAGTGGATTGTGTATTTGCACGGTGGACGCACTGCTACAGAATTGAATGCCGTGGAGTGGGCTGTGGCGGCCGTATCGCTTGGTGCTGGTGAAATACTGCTCACATCAATGGATCGTGATGGCACACGAGATGGTTTTGATCTTGGACTTACTCGTGCGGTATCCGACGCAGTTGGTGTCCCGGTCATCGCCAGCGGCGGTGTAGGCACGCTCGGCCATTTGTCTGAAGGTGTCATCGAAGGTGGTGCTACAGGTGTACTTGCGGCATCGATATTTCACTTCGGTGAACACACAATCGGCGATGCAAAGCGTGACATGGCCTCACGCGGAATTCGAGTGCGTCATTCCTAATTAGGAAATTGTTTGCAGCAGGCGAGACAGTGCGGTGTTGCAGAGTGACGCGGCATCAACGGCAAATGAATGATCAACACCAGTAGCTAGAATTATTTCAGTGTTGTTCCATGACGACACTGCTGCCACCATTTCATCTGGTGTTGTGAATTGGTCGTGTTCAGCGGCAATAATGATTTTCGAACGCGGTGAATTTGCCGCAGAAGGAAGTGTTGTCATCATTTGCGCGGGTGGGGCGACTGCAATCCATCCGGCGATCCAAGGGTTGCTGACATTGAGTCCAACAACTGAACCAAATGAGTATCCGGTCATGATTATCGGAACTTCTGGCGCTATGAGGTCCGATAACTCACATGCAGCAGCTAAATCGAGTCGTTCAGAATTGCCGTCATCATGAAGCCCACCAGAATTGTTTACTCCACGAAAATCAACCGCAATGGAATGGCAATCATGCGCCAATGCAACTTCTTGCATTGCTCGCACTACATGATTAAAACGATCACCGCCGTATAGGGGGTGTGGGTGGCCGATAATCACAACTGCCCGCACGTCGTCAGCGTCAGTGCGCACCAAATCGGCTTCAACTGTGACGCCATCAATGGTTTCTAGGTAAATAGTTTCCACTCCCACGGGGCAAGACGGTACCGTACTTACGGTGAGCAACAACGACCAGACTTCAAACAATTCGCGGGGGCGCGTCATTCTTGCCACTGGCGACCAATTGTCTGCCGTGACGTACAACGCCGATGGTCTTGTCCCGGCAATCGTACAGTGTGTTGATACGGGCGACATCTTGATGATGGCGTGGATGAATGCCGAATCGTTGCGCATGACGTTTGCAGAAGGGCGCATGGTGTATTTCAGTCGCAGTCGCAATGAATTGTGGCGCAAAGGCGACACCAGTGGTGATCGACAGTTCGTGCGCGAGGCATATTTTGACTGTGACGGAGACACGTTGCTGTTCAAGGTCGATCAAGAAGGACGTGGTGCGTGCCACACCGGTGAACGCTCATGTTTCTATCGATCATTTGGTGAAGACGAATGACCGGTACTGCCATCACTCCATCGCGTGCTGAATTTATAGAACTGGCAAAGATGCACACAGTTGTCCCTGTCTGGACTCAAATTCTTGCTGATCTTGAAACTCCGGTTGCAGCGTTCATCAAATTGGTCGGCGATGGTGACGGCTTCTTGCTCGAATCAGTTGAACATGGTGAGCGTTGGAGTAGGTATTCGTTCGTGGGTCGTAACCCGCGCGGAACTTTGACACTTCGTAACGGAGTCTTAACTGTCTCTGGTGATGTGCCCGCAAGTGTCCCACTAGATCAGGGCATGTTGGCTGCTATGGAAGAGCTGTTGCGCATTTATCGTGCGCCACTGTTTCCAGATCTTCCGCCGCTACAGGGTGGGCTCATGGGGCACCTTGGATATGACGTTGTTCGTGAAATTGAAGATCTGCCGAATGTGCCCCGTGATGACCGTGACCTACCTGATGCTGCAATCAGCATTATTGGTTCGCTTGCAGCATTCGACCATTGGCGCCAACGCGTCTACATGCTGGAAAGTGTTCCTGTCGCCGGCTTGACCGATGTTCAAATCGGCGAGGCGTACGATGCAGCAGTCGTGCGCGTACATGAAGCTGTAGCTGATCTTGCACGGCCACTTGCATATGTTGCGGTGGAGCCACCTGTAGCCGGAGAAAACCTGCCACCAACGCGTTCGTCCATGCCTGACGGTCAATATCGCACTGCAGTCGAGGTGGCAAAGGAATACATTCGTGCCGGTGACATCTTTCAAGTTGTCTTGTCGCAACGGTTTGACATTGACCTTACTGCTGACCCGTTCGACGTGTATCGAGTCCTTCGTCAGGTGAACCCCAGCCCGTATATGTACTTCTTGCGTCAACCAGATCTCACCATAGTTGGCGGGTCTCCAGAACCTCTCGTGCAGGTTGTCAATGGGCGGGTTGTTTCTCGTCCGATTGCCGGGACTCGCAAACGAGGAGTCGATGATGAGCACGACAAGCGACTTGCTGGCGAACTGCGTGAGAATCCAAAAGAAGTAGCAGAGCACATCATGTTGGTCGACCTTGCCCGTAACGACCTTGGTCGTGTCTCAACTTTTGGTTCTGTGCAAATGGATGAACTAATGACGCTTGAGCGCTATAGCCACGTGATGCATCTCACGTCACAAGTGTCGGGCGACTTAAAGCATGGCCTCGGCCCTATTGATGTGCTGCGAGCAACATTGCCAGCCGGGACTGTGAGTGGAGCACCTAAAGTGCGAGCAATGGAAATTATCGATGAATTAGAACCAGTAAAACGCGGACCATATGCAGGTGTCGTCGGGTATGTCGATTTCTCCGGAAACTTAGACACTGCAATTGCCATCCGCACCATGTTTGTTGGTCCGAAGTTTGCCAGTTTGCAAGCCGGCGCTGGCATTGTTGCAGATAGCGACTCAGCAGATGAAGATTTGGAATGCGAAAACAAAGCGCGTGCATTGCTTGCTACGATTCCGGCGGCGGAACGCATGACACAACGTCGTCGAGATGCAGGGACTACAGCGTGACAAGCATTGTGAGAGCTGACATAGCCCGAGAAGTAATCATCGTGCAGGGTGATGATGCGCTCACGTTCTTGCATTCACAGCTTGCAAATGACGTCGCATCATTGTCTGTCGGCGCAAGCATCCACAGTTTGTTACTTGAACCAACAGGTCATGTCGCTGCTTTGGTTCGTGTTGTCCGCCATGAAGACACGGTGTTCACGCTTGACGTTGATGCTGGTTTTGCAGACGCTGTCATTGTGCGTTTACAGCGATTTATATTGCGTGCAAAAGTCACCATGCACATTAGCGATTGGGTAGTTCGCGCATTTCGTGGCACAGACGCAGTGCGCGAAGTTGGCGGTGGGCTCGGTCGAGCGGTGCCATATTGGGGCTCGACAGAAGAAATCGATGTGGTTGGTGATGTATTGACACTGCCAACAATTGGTGAGGCAACAGAGCCAGAGCGCGTGGACTATGTCCGTGCTGATGCACGTTGGCCAAAACTCGGAGTGGATATTCTTGTGGGTGATATTCCTGGCACGACAGGAGTTCTGTCGGTTGCAGTGAGTTTTACCAAAGGCTGTTATCCAGGTCAGGAACTTGTGGAACGCATGGATTCGCGCGGAACATCGGCACCTGTTGTACTGCGCGCCCTGTCTCGTGAAGGCCTTGGTGTTGGTGCTCGCGTGATGGAAAATGACCAATCGGTCGGCACGGTCACCTCGATTGGTGCTCGAACTGCACTTGCTCGCATCGCTCGCACCTCAACGGTGGGCGAACCACTCGTCTGAGATGTCGCCACGTCCATGCAACTGATCGAAATCCGTGGTGTGGTTCATGAGAATTTGAAAGCGTCCTGAGTCGAATTGTGACTGTTGTGCAATATGTAGCCACTGAACAGCTAAGGATTGATGTCCCAATTTCATGGCGGCACGCGCAGCGATGAAGGCATTGGTGTCAGCGGGGCATAGACGATATGCCTCAGTTGCGAACTGCAAAGCCTTAGTTGCCTCCCCGGCAGAGAGAAGGCTGGCTGCAATCATTGTGTCAAATTCGGGGTCACCCTCAGGTGCGAGAGCAGGATTCGATAGGAACTTCTTTTGGCGTTGTGGTGCGGCAAGTGCCTGATACTGCATAAACAACATGAACACGAGAAGTGGGGCTAACTCCGTGTTGCTTGTAGCAATGCAGAGTCCAAATAACAGTGCCGTTAATGCTGTGCTTGCTTTCAAAACAATGTCATTCCCGCGGCCAGGCATGAAACGTTCGACAATGCTTGCAACGAATGCACCACCGTCAAGTGGTAAAAGCGGAACAAGGTTGAGTGCCCCGAGCGCGATTCCGGCCCACCAGATCGAGATAGTGGCGTCACTAATTGTGATATCGGCTCGGCTGAAGGGGTTCTTATTGTTAAGTAAGAGCACTGCTACAGCCGAGCCGATTTGCAACGACGGCCCTGCAAGAGCAATGCGGGCTTTTTGTGTCCAAGTCAGAGGCGCACGGGGTTCGTATGCGGCGTAGGCGACCATGAAATCTAGAGATATGTGTGCCGTACATCCCGACATGCGGGCAGCGAGGGCATGACCCAATTCGTGAACAAGAGTAAAGATGCCGACCGCACCCGCCATCCAGAGTCCCAAGGGAAACGGATAGAGAAAAACTAGAAAGGCGAGAAAGACCCCAAAACCAGGCTTCACGGTTGTGGGAAAGCCAAAGACATTAAATACATTGCGCTGGCCATGACGTGTTGGGCTTCTCATGATTCAAGTGTATTGAGGAGAGAGGTAAAGCCCTGTGCATCTAGACTTCGAGCGTGTCATACGTTTTTTCCTTCGATCACAAACACCGTCGTCCGCCTATGGAGTACAAAGATCTCCTTGGCGGGAAGGGCGCCAACTTAGCTGAGATGATGAGCGTGTTGAACTTGCCTGTTCCTCATGGTTTCACCATCAGTACTGATGCGTGTCGTGATTACATGTACAGCGGGTGGCCAAAGAGCCTCTCGGAAGAAATGACAAAGCATGTCGCGGCGTTGGAAAAAAAGATGGGTCGCAAGTTGGGTGATCCTAAAGATCCGTTGCTTGTTTCGGTTCGCTCTGGTGCAAAGTTCTCAATGCCCGGAATGATGGACACGGTCTTGAACCTTGGCCTGAACGACAAGAGCGTCATTGCTTTGGCCGCCACAACAAACAACGAGCGATTTGCGTATGACTCGTATCGTCGATTCATTTCAATGTATGGCCGTATTGTTCTTGGTCTTGATGGTGCTGTCTTTGAGCATGCGCTCGACAAGGCAAAGGAAGTCGCACATGCAAAAACAGATGCTGATATTCCTGCTCCGGCCCTAAAAGAACTCTGCGAGGTCTATAAGAAGGCAGTTTCTGCAGCCACAGGCAAGCCGTTTCCCCAAGACCCAGCCAAGCAATTGCGCGGCGCTGTTGAGGCTGTCTTTCGTTCATGGAATGGTCCGCGTGCAATCGCATATCGAGTTCGTGAAAAAATCAGCCATGAATTGGGCACTGCAGTCAATGTGCAAGCGATGGTGTTTGGTAATCGCGATGATAATTCTGGAACTGGTGTTGGTTTTACTCGCAATGCAGCAACAGGGGACTCCAAACCATATGGTGACTTCTTGGTCAACGCGCAAGGTGAAGACGTTGTTGCAGGAATTCGTAACACCGAGGACCTCAACGCACTAAAGAAAAAGTTTCCTGCAATCCATAGTGAATTGATGGAGATATTTGCTCGGCTCGAACGTCATTACAAAGATATGTGTGACACCGAGTTCACAATTGAGCAGGGCAAGTTATGGATGTTGCAGACACGAGTTGGTAAGCGCACCGGTGCTGCTGCATTGAAAATGGCTGTCGATATGACAAAGCCAACCGGCACAGGCAAGACGGCATGGAAGATTTCAAAGACTGAAGCTATTATGCGTGTTGCCGCTGATCATCTTGATCAGGTGTTGCACCCACAGTTCGCAACAAAGGAAAAGAGTATTGCGACAGGTCTTGCTGCGTCTCCAGGCGCTGCTGTCGGCCAAGTATTTTTCACCGCTGATGACGCAGAGGCTGCCGCGTTATCTGGCAAAGATGTCATTCTGGTTCGTTCTGAAACGAGCCCAGAAGATGTGCACGGGATGATGGTGGCAAAGGGCATTCTCACGTCGCGTGGTGGTCTAGTGAGTCACGCTGCGGTGGTTGCACGTGGGTGGGGTACTCCTGCCATTGTTGGTGCTGACGCGGTAAAGATTTCTGGCAAATCGTTTACGGCAAACGGAGTCACTGTTAAAGAAGGCGACTGGTTGTCGCTTGATGGCGCCACTGGTGAAGTGATGCTCGGACAACTTGCATTGATGGCATCAAAACCTCCGAAGGAATTCGACACCATTTTGAAATGGTCTGACGAAGTGCGTAAAGGCAAGATGGATGTTCGTGCTAACGCCGACACCGACGAAGACGCAAAGAAGGCCCGTGAACTCGGAGCTCAAGGAATCGGACTCTGTCGTACCGAGCACATGTTCTTGGCTCCTGATCGTTTACCAGTTGTGCGTCGCATGATTCTGGCCAGCACGCCGGAAGAGGAAACTGCAGCATTGGAAGAACTCCGGAAAGTTCAGAAGAAGGATTTCATGTCTTTGTTAAAAGAGATGTCTGGTCTTCCGGTTACTGTGCGTTTACTTGACCCGCCGCTCCATGAATTCTTACCTCATGTAGAAGAACTTGAAATAAAAAAGGCTACTTCTGGCCTGAATACGCAAGAAACAACACTCTTGCGCGCCGCGCACGAGTGGAGCGAAGTAAACCCGATGCTCGGAACTCGCGGTGTTCGGCTCGGAGTGATCAAGCCGGGACTATACGCCATGCAAGTGCGCGCACTCATGGAAGCAGCAGATGAGGTCGCAGCAAAGGGCTACGAACCCATCGTTGAAATTATGATTCCGCTCACGGTGACCAAAGAAGAATTGGCACTTGCGCGTAGTTGGGTGGAAGAGGTTCTTGCAGACATCAATTCACGGCCTGCTCCAAAAGCAAAGAAGGGCACAAAGACGGTGAAGCGTCCAAAGGTTTCGATCGGAACCATGATTGAGACTCCTCGTGCCGCATTGCGTGCTGATGAATTAGCCGAGGTGTCTGATTTCTTTAGTTTCGGTACTAATGACCTCACGCAAATGACATTCGGGTTCAGCCGTGATGATGTGGAGAGCCGCCTGATGCCTGCCTATTTAGAAGCAGGCCTTCTCAAACGCAATCCATTTGAGACAATCGACCAGAATGGCGTGGGCGAATTGGTATTCATCGCCGCAGAGCGCGGTCGCAAGGTAAAGCGGGGGCTCAAAATGGGTGTCTGTGGTGAGCATGGTGGCGATCCAGAGTCAATCGGCTTGTTCTATCGCGCAGGACTGAACTACGTCAGCTGCTCTCCGTACCGTGTGCCCATCGCCCGGCTGTCGGCTGCTCAGGCTGTCATAGGTGGTGCCAAGACAGACACGAAGTAGGCAACTATCATTGCCCGAATGTTCTCCCTCGGTTCACTTGCCTCTTCTAGTACTGGTTCGTCCGGCGGAAAGGTCGATCTTGTTATTCAGGGATGGCATTGGCCTCTTCTCCTGGCGGTTATCGGAGCAATGTTGCTCATCGATATTTTGGTTGTTCATAGAAATGCTCATGAGATTCATACAAAAGAAGCAGCCATTGAGTCTGCAGTCTGGATCAGTGTCGGCTTGTTATTCGGTCTCGTCATGTTGTGGGAGTTCGGATCCGCGGCAGCCGGCGAATACATGGGTGGATACCTAATCGAAAAGAGCCTCAGCGTTGACAACGTGTTTGTGTGGGCAGTTCTCTTTGCACACTTCCAAGTACCAAAGATGTATCAACATCGGGTTCTTTTCTGGGGTATTTTTGGGGCTCTTGCCATGCGTGTCGGATTCATTTTCGCCGGAGTGGCCATCATCAATACATTCAAGGTCACTTTGATTCTGTTTGGCCTTTTCCTTCTGTATTCGGGTATCAAATTGCTGCAGAGCCATGA
>SHUR01000002.1 GCA_009694565.1 Ilumatobacteraceae bacterium
TCAAAAGTTTCTTCAGTAAGTGTGATGGTAGCCATGATGCGTTTCCGTTCTTTTCTCTTTTGTGTCAACACAATCTAGCGATGTGCTATTCCACTGCAATACGAACTCGTGTGGACAATGCAGGATAATTGCCTTTTTTTGCAACTTTCAGAGTGACGACACATGAAGCAGAAGCCTTGGGGGCCTTGAGTTTCGTGCCGACAATGGAGCAGGGGCCTGATTCGCTCCATGTTTTCTTTCCTGTCGATATGGACGAAACGATCCACGACAGCGGAGTGTTTGAGTTCTTCGCTACGACTGATTTCTTCACCGTGAAACCGGGTCGAGCAGACTTTTCTAGGTTTATTAAAGGACTAGTGCCATAAGTATTTGTTCCAACAACTGACACCATGTATTGAGTGCCGTTAATTAGGCCAGCAATCCTGCATGAGGTCATTGCAGTTTCTGTTGATGAACACATACCACCTCCTGGAGTCGCGGTTGCGATGTATGTGATGCCAACTCCATCGCCATTTGCCTGCACCCACGACACATCAAGTGCATTTTTCCGTGTTGTAGTGACAAGTTCGGTCACCGCGTTTGGTGGACCAATAGGTATCACTGATACTTCTGCAGATGCAGTTCCTACTCCGACGCTATTTGTGGCCACAACTGAGACGGAATAGGCCATGTTGTTTGTTAACCCCATGATCGTGCATGTCGTATCTGACGGAACGGAGCATGACTGTCCACCGGGAGTTGTAGTGGCGGTGTATGCAGTAGTTGGGAATCCATTTCCGGCGGCAACTTCTTCCCAAGTGACAACGGTGCTTTTGTCGCCCACAAGAGCAGCAACATTGCTCGGCGCACACGGCACAGTGGCTGGTGCTTCAACGGCTAATAGGCGGTTCGGTGTCTTTGCAAGTGCAACACGCGATATATCTGCCGAGGACGCCTTGTAATACGTGATGGCATTACATGTTGCATTGGTCTTTAGCCAGTTCCACGTATCGGTGGGCGTTGTCACAGTCACCGTTGCTGTTTGCAAATATCTAGCAACGGCGCCAGCGACATGCGGTGCTGCCATTGAAGTACCTGTCTCGCCTGCGTACGTATTCGTAGTTGTTAAATACTTGGGCCACGTTGAGACAATAGATTGACCAGGTGCAAAAATATCTACACATGACCCGAAGTTTGTGAAGGAAGGTTCGCCGTCATTGGACATAGACGCCGCGACCGATATGGTGCCTTCCGTTCCAGCTGGAGTTATGCCGCACGATGACTTGCCGTCATTGCCCGATGCAGCAACAACCACTATTCCTTCCGCAAGAAGGCTCTTGATGGCCGTCTCAACACTGGTTGCAGTGCTTTCAAAACCAATACTCATGTTCACAACTGCCTTTTCACCCGCTTGGTGATCAGCCAGAATCCAATTGAGCCCGTTCAACACCATGGTGGTGGTGCCTCTACCACACGAGTCGAGAGCACGTACTGGCACGATCGACACTGCTTTTGCGACGCCTGTAGTGCTGCCACCAATGGTTCCTGCAACGTGCGTGCCGTGACCATCGTTGTCAAGTCCTCCGATATCAACGTCCTCGCGTACGCCATCAAATGTGGACGGGTTAACTTGATGAATTTGTGTGTTATAAGCACACGGGGCTAGGCCGTTTGCAGGATTCAAACTGTACGCATTAATGGCATTGTTGTAGCTGGCAAGTGCCGCACCAGTCGGATCTGATGTTCGAGAGCGATAACTCCAACCGGAAAGTACCCGAGCAGAAAATTCAGGGTGTGTTCCGTTGACGCCTGAGTCAACAACGTATGCCTTTACGCCAGTTCCATCTGTTGTATATGTGAAGGAGTTGTCACGACCAGTGCGTGAATCAATACGGTCGATTCCCCAAGGGATAACGGCGTTTGGTGCAAGAAACCCGGATGGTCCGGTTGTTTGAGTGGTTATTTTGCGCGCAATCATTTCAGGTTCAGGTGCGCTACTTGATGCTTGAACAGATGCGGGCATTGCAAGTGTCAGTAACGCAGAGCACAGCAATGTAAGTGCCGATGCAATTCGACGCATCAGACGTGAACACCTTGCATCGCAGCTGCGTTCACGGTGTTTTCCATAAGGCACGCAACGGTCATAATGCCGGTGCCCCCAGGCATGGGCGTGAGTGCGCCTGCGATTCCAGTGACCGATATTGCGTCGATATCGCCGACAATTCCGGCTTCTGTCCGTGAGATGCCTACGTCAATTACCGTTGCACCAGGTGCAATATGTTCTGCAGTAATTGAGCGCGCAACACCAGTTGCAGAAATAACAATGTCTGCTGTTTGACAAATTGCTGCAAGGTTCTCCGTGCGTGAGTGCGCGAGCGTGACAGTGGCATCAATACCCTTGCGCGCCAACAACACTGACAACGGAAGACCAACAAGAGTGGAACGACCAATAACTACTGCGTGTTTGCCACTGGTTTCAATTCCGTAATGCTGCAACAAGCGCAAGACGCCAAGCGGCGTACAACTGATGTGACCCGGCACATCACGAACAAGTCGGCCAAGCGATTGTTCTGTGAGTCCGTCGACATCTTTGTCAGCAGGAATAAGTCGCAACACTGCGTCAGTATCAAGATGCGAAGGAAGTGGCATCTGCACCAAGATGCCATGCACTCGCGGATCATTCGCCAAGCGAGATACTGCGGCTTCAAGTTCGCCTTGCGTAGCAGTGGCTGCAAGTTCCACTTGCACTGATTCGATTCCGATTGACTGCGCAGTCTTGTGTTTACTGGCTACATATTTGCGGCTTGGCGCATCGTCGCCGACCAAAACTGTGGCAAGCGCGATATGTGGGGAGCCGGCTTTTTGTATTCGCGCAGAAAGGCTGGCAAGAATCGCGTCACGAGCAGGGGCGCCAGCCAAAACAACCGTGGAAATTAGGGCGCCTGACATGGCTCTTATCGTACTTGTGCACCTCTCTGAACGAGTTCAGAGTTATCTAAGAATTGGTTAATCCTTGTCAGTTCCCGGTGACGACGGCAGCAGAATGAGGGCAATTACTGACCCAACAAGCGCGACAGCCGAGGCGACAACGCATGCAGTTCTGAACCCATGGATAAATGAATTACTGACCGCTTCTTGGACTTGACCTTGAATTGCTTCAGGCGATCTACCCACCACTTGATACGCAGCTCCAACAGACTTTTGAGCGATTTCATAAACACCAGCTGGAAGATTCTGAACGAAGTTTGGAATCTCGGAAAAGGTGCTGGCCAGTTTTGGCGTGTACAAGCTGACAAAAACTGACCCAACAATTGCCACGCCTAAGGTTCCTCCGACTTCACGGCCAACGTCGTTGATGGCTGAACCAACACCCGCCTTGTCACGATTGAGTGTTCCCATGATTGCATCGGTACTCGGGGAAGTAACCAATGAAAGGCCATTAGCCATGATGACCATCGAGATAATTACATGACCCCAGTATGAAGAATGTTGATCCATGCGGCTCGCAATTGCGAGTCCAATCGCCATGTTGTGGTCACTTGCCCATGGCCTTGCCACTTTGGTTATTGACGGACCTCTTCCGAACAAGGTCCCGCCCGGCACTGATCTCGAGAGCCAGATTCAGTCAGTCATTGATCTGTCGTCCCATATGGTGGCCCTTGAGGTAGCTGAAATGGGACTCATTTCTCGCCGTTAGTAATTCCCGACCAAAGTTGTCGGGTTTTGGATTTTTACCCATATCCTTTGGGTAGACACCTACTTCAAGGAGAACATCATGACTGTGCGTTTAGGCGACACCGCACCCGATTTCACAGCAGACACCACACAAGGAACCATCAACTTCCATGAGTGGTTGGGCGACTCATGGGGCGTTCTCTTTAGCCACCCGAAGGACTTCACACCGGTCTGCACCACTGAGCTTGGCTACGTTGCTCGCATCAAGCCTGACTTCGACAAGCGCAATGTAAAAGTCATTGGCCTTTCTGTTGACCCTGTTGACAGCCACGTGAAGTGGGAAGCAGATATTGCTGAGACTCAGGGAACACCAGTGAACTTCCCGATGATTGGTGACGGAGACAAGAAAGTTTCTGATCTGTACGAAATGATTCACCCAAATGCAAGCGACACAATGACAGTTCGTTCAGTGTTCATTATTGGGCCGGACAAGAAAATCAAGTTGTCGCTCACCTACCCTGCCTCAACAGGCCGTAACTTCGACGAGATTCTTCGCGTCATTGACTCATTGCAACTGACAGCCAAATTCAAAGTGGCAACACCGGCAAACTGGGTGAACGGCGGCGACGTCATTATTGGTGCTGCGGTTTCTGATGAAGACGCAAAAACTCTGTTCCCACAGGGTTGGAAGACCGTGAAGCCATATCTTCGCGTTCTTGCACAACCTAAGTAAATCTGGCTTAGTAACATGGGGTAATGACCCCCCAGACAACGACAATCGCTGCTTCCGCCATCTCTGCAACAAAGGTGTACGGCTCCGGCGATGATGCCGTCTATGCACTTCGCGACGTATCGGTTGATTTCTACGAAGGACAGTTCACTGCCATCATGGGCCCTAGTGGTTCTGGTAAATCAACATTGATGCATTGCATTGCTGGCCTCGACGAACTGTCGTCTGGCTCAGCAATCATTGATGGAACTGATTTGTCCACGTTGAAGGACAAAGAACTCACCGAGCTACGTCGCGAAAAAATTGGCTTTGTATTTCAGTCATACAACCTTGTCCCCACGTTGACAGCGAATGAAAACATTCGCCTTCCGTTGATGTTGGGAAACAACAAAGGTGATGAAGTCTGGATTCAAAAAGTAATTGACACTGTCCATCTGCAGGATCGTTTGACTCATCGTCCGAGCGAACTATCTGGTGGGCAACAACAGCGTGTTGCCGTTGCGCGTGCACTTGCATCGCAACCACGCATTATTTTTGCGGATGAACCAACCGGAAACCTTGACTCCATCACGGGTGCCGAAATTCTCACCTTCATGCGCAAGGCTGTTGACGATCTCGGGCAAACAATTGTCATGGTTACCCATGACCCTGTCGCTGCTGCATACGCAGACCGCATCATCTTTTTGGCCGATGGCCATGTCGTCAATGAAATGACAGAGCCCACAGCTGATCGCGTTCTTGACCTCATGAAGAGCATCGGACACTAAGCCGTGTTTCACATTGCACTCAAGGGCATCTTGGGTAGAAAAGCTCGACTGATTCTCACATCGCTTGCTGTCATTCTTGGCACTTCTTTCTTGGCGGGTACGTCAGTATTTTCTGACACCCTGAATCGCACGTTTGACAATTTATTTTCTGATGTGTTCAAGAATGTTGATGCCTATGTTCGCTCAACACAAGTGATTGAAGCTGGTTTTGGTTTAGAAGAGCGCCAACGAATCACAGCAGATATTGTTTCACTAGTTGAAAAAGTGCCGGGTGTGCAAGATGCTTCTCCCGATATCCAGGCCTTCGCGCGCATTATTGGAAAAGATGGAAAGCCACTTGGTTCTGATGGTCAAGGCCCGCCAACATTCGGCAGCATCGGCGAAGAATTTACCGGCGCACTATGGTCAACCGCAGAAGGAAAGTGGCCAGTTGGCCCTACCGAAGTAGCCATTGACGAAGCATCGGCGAAGGCGGGAAAGTACATCATCGGCGACACCGTGAAGGTTGTTGCCCAATCGGGAAGTCGTGAGTTCACCCTTGTTGGTATTGCCTCGTACGGAGATGTTCGCTCGCCAGGTGGTGCCACATTTGCATTGTTCGATTCAGTCACTGCATCTGAATTTCTTACAAAACCTGGCTACATAGACGCAATCCTTGTAAGTGGCGACGGGTCTATCTCAGACACAAAACTTTCTGAGGCGATTCAGGCTGCGCTTCCTTCGACTGCCAAAACAGAAACTCTCACCGGCGCTCAAATCACCGCAGAAACACAAGATCAAATTGGTTCTGCACTTGATTTCTTTGGCATCTTGCTGAAGACGTTTAGTTTCATTGCACTTGGAGTTGGATGCTTCGTTATTTACAACGTCTTTTCCATTAGTGCTGCACAACGTCAACGTGAGAATGCCTTGTTGCGGGCCATTGGTGCAAGTCGTAAGCAGATCACTCGCGCTATGTTGATTGAAGCAATTGTGGTTGGTCTTTTTGGTTCCATTGTTGGCCTCATTGCCGGTATCGGGTTGTCCGTCAGCCTTAGTGCGCTCTTACGAGCCGTTAATATCGATATCCCAAGCGGCGGACTTGTCGTATCGCAGAACACAGTGACGTCAACCGTCATTATTGGCCTCATTGTCACAGTGCTTTCAGCAATTTTGCCCGCGCGACGAGCCGGCAAAGTTCCACCGCTGGCGGCAATGCGTGCAACGGCATTAGAAATTGCCGAACCTGGACGCAAACGTCTGTACGCAGGCTTGCTATCCATCGCACTCGGTATTGCTATTATCGTCGCCGTGGTCGCTGGTGCCAGCAATAATTACCTCGGTATCGGCATCTTGTTCGTTTTCATCGGGACAATAGTTCTTGGACCAATTATCGCTCGACCAGTCGCTTTGTTCTTGGGAAGACCTGCCGCGCGCTTTCGGGGCATTACGGGTGTCATGGCACGTCAAAACTCTGCACGTAACCCAAAACGCACATCTCGTACTGCATCCCCAGTACTTATTGGCGTTGCACTCGTCGCTGCAGTCACAGCGTTGGCCGCTTCTATCAAGGGCCAGATCGACGATGTCTTTACTGCCCAATTCAAAGGTGACTACGCCATCAGTACAGATGTCAGAGGGTTCGGTGGCCTTAGTCCATCTCTGGCAGTTGACCTGAATGAATTGCCGCAAGTAGAGAAGGCAACTGGCTTCGGATTTCTCACAGTCAAGATCGATGGCAAGGGCCAGTATGTCACGACAATTGATCCTGCCACTGTTGATGGAGTGTTCGACATTGGTCTCATCAATGCAAAGTATTCAGACCTGACAACCGACAGTATTTTCTTGTCTGAGTCGTATTCATTGCGCAAAAACCTCCCAATGGAAAGCACAGTCACCATCACCCTTGGAGACGCCACCGAACGGGAACTCACGGTACGTGGCTTGTACGAATTCGATGAACTGGCAGGCAACTTTGTTGTCAATCGCGCGATGATCGCAAAATCATCAGTAGTCAATTTTGATGTTGGCGTATACATCGTTGCAAAAGCTGGCATCCCCGATGGAGAAGTTCAGGCTGCACTCGACAAGGCCGTGAAGAAATACGGGCAAGGCGAACTGTTGACTAAGCAGGAATACATCAACAAGCAATCAGGACAAGTGAATCAATTGCTAGGCCTCATCTATGGCTTGTTGTTGCTTTCCATAATTATTGCATTCGTCGGAATCATCATCACCCTGCTCCTCAGCGTGTTTGAACGACAGCGCGAACTTGGACTGTTGCGTGCTGTCGGAATGACACGGTCTCAAGTGCGTACAACTGTGCGTTGGGAAAGCGTCATCACATCCCTACTTGGAGCCGTGCTCGGAATCATTCTGGGTATCGGTCTTGGATGGATCATTGTGTTTACGTTGAAAGATCAAGGTCTTACATCGTTCAAATTGCCGATTATTCCCACAATCGTCATCCTGGTAATGTCATTTATCGTTGGATTGTTCGCCGCTATTTATCCAGCATGGCGAGCAACACGAGTAAATATTCTTGATGCACTCAATACCAACTGACATGGAGGATCTTGTGAACATAACACCAGAGATGACAACTTTTCTTTCGGAATACCACTTGGCATCATTAACAACCTTGCGCCGAGATGGCTCGCCGCATGTCGTACCTGTTGGTTTTTCTTATGACTCTGATCTCGGTCTGGTGCGGATCATCACATTTCCCGCTTCGGTCAAATATAAAAATGCCCTTCGAGGCGGGCGGGCCGTCGTGTCGCAAGTAGATGGTGGTCGCTGGCTGAGCCTTGAAGGAACAGTGTCCGGTACCAGCGATCCAACACGTGTTGCCCAAGCAACTGAAGGCTACGCAGCGCGATATCGCCAACCAGGGGACCGTGAAGACCGAGTGGCAATTGAAATTGTCGTTGACAGAATTTTGGGTCGCGCCTAAATCTATGAGGCGGGACGGCCGCGAAGAATATCGCCAATGAACTGCGACCCAGCGGGGTGCGGATCCATTGCGCGTGCAATGGGATCTGAATCATCTCGCACTGGGTACGGTTCGCAACCTACTTGGCACCCTGGGCACCAGTACAACAAACGTGCCATTTCACCCATTTTAGTTAAGCGAATTACATCTCCGCATCGCACACACTTTTGACCATTTCGACCATAGACAGCTAATCCGCCCGGCACATCTGGCGCAGTGATTCGCACCGGTGAATATTGGTTCGCCCGCAATTGTGCAGCTGATGTCAACACAAGATCAAGACATGTTGACTGTGGTACATCAGAAACTTTTGCCCACGGATGTACCCCACATGCCCACAACACTTCACACCGATATACGTTGCCAACCCCACCCATCACGCGTGAGTCAAGCATCGCGTCAGCAACTGTTGAGTTCGGTTTGTCATAGTGAAAAAGACGCGCAGCACATTCGTGCAAATCTGCTGCGAGGTTTGTGAGTTCTGGTCCACGCCGTCCAGCACGTGGATGACGTGTCTGATCAAACTCTCGATACGTCTCAACAGAGGGAACTCTAAAAGCAACTGCAATCCACTCTTCTGTTTCAATAATGACGCGCGCTAAATGCCGACGTGTGCGCCATTTTTGACCACGATGATATAAATCCCACTTGCCACGGAAACCCATCTTTGTCTGCAAAACAATGCCGTCATCAAAGACAATCTCAACATATTTTCCGTGGCTTGCGACACTCTCCACTGCAGAACCTAGTTGCGGCACAGGCCCGTCAAGTTGGGACACATCAAATCGGGAGATGGTTTTCCCTACTAATGCCGTACGCAACGCTGCGGCTGCTCGATAGTTGGTGTCGCCCTCTGGCACACACTAAATCTAGTTCAGGGAAGTTGACCCACCGAGGCAAGCGCTAAACGAATGAGCCGGTCATGACCGCTTGTCATTTCGCGAATCACATTGTCGCTCACAGCTTCTTTGGGAGTGAACCAAGCGAGGTCGATAGCTTGTTGGCTGGGCTGGCACTCACCTGTCACGGGAACCACATACGCCAGACTGACTGCGTGATGTCGCGGATCATAAAATCCGGAGATGGACGGGTCTTGGAAGTACTCGATCACAGTGAAGGGAGCTGGCTCTGGCGGAACACGGGGCAGGGCGAGAGGGCCAAGATCTTTCTCAAGGTGTCGCATCAGTGCATCGCGGATGCGTTCGTTCAGCATCACCCGGCCCGATACGACCATTCTGCTGATGCTTCCGTCTGCGGCCTGGCGCAACAGCATTCCGATATGGGTGACTTCACCGTCAGGGTTCACCCGCACGGGCACCGCATCGACATAGATGATGGGAACCTGGTTGCGAACTTGTGCGATGTCCTCAGGAGACAGCCACGCATTCTGAGTATCTGTTTTCTGGTCGCTCACCTATGCGACATTACTATGTCGACTGCACTGTGGCGAGAGACCCAGCCAACTTTCACCAATCGGTGGAGACGTACTTCGTTTCCATAAAAGCGACAAGACCATCATGACCTCCTTCTCGACCAAGCCCAGACTGCTTCACGCCACCAAACGGAGCTGCAGGGTCTGATACCAACCCACGATTGAGTCCGACCATTCCGGTTTCTAATGCATGTGCAAGTCGCATACCGCGCCCGTGACTTCGCGTGTAGATGTACGACACCAACCCGTGATCTACAGCGTTGTACCAATCAATTGCGTCTTCAATCCTGCTTACTTCAATAATGGGTGCAACGGGGCCAAATACTTCTTGTTGCACGATGAAATGGTCTTGCTTCACACCGGTCAAAATAGTCGCGTTGTACCCATGCATCGGTGCTGCCGTTGCTGTACCGCCACAGATGGCTGTTGCACCATCGGCGATTGCACGCTCAACCAATTCGCCAACTCGCTTTTGTTGGGCTGAACTGACAAGTGGTCCAAGTGTTGTTGATGCATCAAGTCCGTTACCTAGCACTAACGCCGACATGCGTGCTGTGAATTTTGAGGTGAATTCATCCAACACTGACGACTGCACATAAAACCGATTTGCTGCAGTACATGCTGCTCCCCCATTACGCATTTTCGCAATCATTGCACCATCGACAGCCGCATCAATATCAGCATCGTCACACACAATGAATGGCGCATTGCCACCTAGTTCCATTGAACAGTTCACGATCTTCTCTGCTGCTTGCGCAAGCAACACAGAGCCCACTCGCGTGCTACCTGTAAATGACAACTTGCGTACGAGTCCAGATGACAACAACGCCTGTACAGCCTCGCCGGGTGGGTCTGGAGTGATTACTTGAACAACGCCATCTGGCAAACCGGCTCTTTGCAAGATGTCAGCAATTGCATACGCCGTTAGCGGCGTCTCGTGAGCCGCCTTCAACAACACCGTGCAACCAGCCGCCAAAGCGGGGCCAATTTTGCGCGTTGCCATTGCGGCAGGGAAATTCCATGGGGTGATGCATAGCGCGACGCCTACTGGTTCACGGGTAACGGCTAGCCAATTGGTGCCGTTCGGTGCTTGGCGCAGGTCACCATCAATGCGCACAGCCTCTTCACTGAACCACCGAAAGAACTCAGCCGCATAGGCCACTTCTGCACGTGCATCAGACAGCACCTTGCCGTTCTCGCGCACGATAAGCGAAGCCAGTATCTCTTGCTCGGCAATCATGATCTCAAAGGCACGACGCAGAATTTCTGCACGTTGACGAGGCAATGTGGTGCGCCACGTGATGAAAGCATCATTGGCCTTCTGAGCGGCCTCTAGACACTCAGCCACTGTGTGGTTTGGTGCCTCCCCTTCGATGATTCCGGTTGCTGGGTTCACGATGCGAATAGTTGCCATGCCTCTATTCTGCCTCAGAATGCCAAAAGGGCCCGGTGCTTTCGCACCGGGCCCAAAAGGTTGTTCGGGGTTGTACTAAATCAGCCTGCGTTAACTTTTGCTACTTGAGCAAGTGCCTTCGCAAGAATTGCACCGGTGAGCGGGGTGTACCCAGCTCCGGCTGCGTTCTTTGAGGCACATGTGTTCAAGAAGTATGAGAAGAACGACTTGACAGAAGCATTCGTTGCCGAAACTGATGTCGTCGAAAGACCATACGACACCGCATTGATTGGGTAAGCATCGGCAGCATTCGCTGTGAAGTTCTGAGTAACAAGACCGTCTGCAGCAACTTCAGCCGCATCAAGCCATACAGCTGATGAGGTTGGTGTTGGCAGAACATACTTGCCAGCTGGGTTGCTTACTGCAGCAGCTTTAACGCCACGCTCTTCAAGGTAGGACAATTCTGCGTATGTGATTGCGCCATTGTTGTCACGCACGTAGCTTGCAAGTCCCTCGTTACCTTTTGCAGACTGGAAAGATCCGTCGGCTGGCAACGTGGTTGGGAAACCAGTTGAGTATGTGTCGCTAGTGGGTTTTGTCCAGATTGCAGGAAACGACTTATTCAAGAAGTTGATGAAGTTGTTTGTGGTGCCTGATCCGTCACTGCGATGTACAACGCGAATTGCTGTATTTGGGAACGTGATGGTCTCACCATCTTTTGCAGCTTCAGTTGTAAGTGTTCCAACAAGAGTCTTTCCAGCCTTAACCGTGTACACAGTGTTGACAGCATACGTTTGGGTCTTGGAAAGCTTTGCTGCAGACTTCGCTGAATAAATGCTCACTGGCTCTCCACCAAGCACTGCTGCTGAGATAGTTACTTTCGCATTCTTGTACTTCGTTGTAGCAGCTGGTGTCATTGTCACTAGGAACTCAACATTTGAAGCCTTCTTTGTAACACTGGCTGTAATGCCATCCTTAGTTGTCTTCAACTTCTTGGCAACAATTGTTGCTTTGTTTGCTGCAGCAATAGCCGGATCGTTCCACTTTGTGATTTGGCCAGCAAAGATCTTTGCGACAACTTCACTCGGAAGACGCACAGTTGCATTTGCAGGTGTAATTCCATCGAGGCGGTACCCAATAGCAATTGCACCACCGATAAGTGGAACGTATACCAAGCCAGCTGGAACTGCAGATCCTGAAGCGTATGCAGACTCTGAGCCACCGAACAGGTAGGTGCCCTTTTGAAAGCCGGTCTTACCCGAGCTGGAACCAACTGATGCATAGGTGACAATGTCTGATGCGGTATTGGACTGGGTATTGCGGTTGTATTGAGCAGCACAGATATCCATCATGTTCGCTAGGAAGCTCGCTCCGCCTCCACCGATTGATGCAGCATTAGCTGGCCCTACGCCAGCAACACTGGCGAGTGAGATTGCTGCAATTGCTAAAGCAGCCTTCTGTCGTAATTTCATTTTTTCTCCTGTTTAGATAGGGGCTTACTTATTCCCTGCACTGAGCATAAGTAAGCCTCCTGACAGGCATGTATCGAATCGCCGAACCCAGAGGGTACGGAAGATTAACAATGAGTTAACTGGTTCAGCCGAAGCGGCCTTGCACGTAGTCAGCCGTACGAGTATCGGATGGATGAGAAAAGATGTTGGTAGTGAGGTCTGCTTCGACTAGTTGACCAGGGCCACCGTCCGAGAGAAAGAAAGCGCAATAGTCACTAACACGAGCAGCTTGTTGCATGTTGTGCGTGACAACGATAATGGTCATTGTCGCTGATAGTTGCACAATTGTTTCTTCAACTCGAAGTGTGGATCCTGGGTCAAGGGCCGAACATGGCTCATCCAACAACAACACTTCTGGATTTAAAGCTAAAGCACGTGCGATACACAAGCGCTGTTGCTGTCCACCTGAAAGAGACCCTCCGGCCGAACCGAGTCTGTCTTTGACCTCTTTCCAGAGCCCGGCCCGAGTGAGGCATTCTTCAATCAATGCTTCTTTGTTTGAAGTCTTTACACGAGACAACTTCAACCCAGCCACAACGTTTTCGCCAATGTTCATTGCAGGAAATGGGTTCGGTTTCTGAAACACCATTCCGATTCGACGACGAATATCAATAGGGTTCACACCAGGATCGTAAATGTCATTGCCTGCGTAGAGAACTTCACCAGCCATTGCAGCCCTCGGAATGAATTCGTGCATGCGATTGAGAAGACGAAGAAAGGTTGACTTACCGCAACCAGAAGGACCGATGAGACCTGTCACTGTGTTCTTTGGAAAATGTAGGGAGATGTCTGCTAAAGCATGATGCTTGTCAAACCATGCATGCACATTTCGTGTTTCAAGTCCTGATTCTGACTTTACCATTTTGTCGACCTGCAAATCTTCAGTATGTAGTTTACTTCGTTGCAACGGAATCTCGACCTTAGCTGTGATGGTAGGACGAATTGTTTCGCTTACTTTGCTATCAATCTGATTGTTTTCCATCATATTACTTTCGCTTGATTCGGGAACTAAAGAGTCGGGTGAGAAGGAATAAGAAAAAGACCAATCCGAGCAATACCATTGCGCCACCCCAGGCTCGAGCTGTGGCATTTTGATCGCCCAACCCAAGGCTTGAGAAAATGTAAATCGGCAAACTTGCAATTGGTTCGTTTAAGTTCCTACTAGTTGCAACGAAATACGAGGAAGTAAGAATAAGCGGGGCAGTCTCACCCACCACTCTCGCCACGCCGAGCACAGCGGCAGTAATCAACCCGGAGGCCACTGTCGGTATCACGATGGTGAATACAGTGCGAGCCTGAGTCGCACCAAGTGCAGAACTCGACGTACGCAGATCAACCGATACCAATTTCAATACTTCCTCCGAAGTACGCGCAACTGTTGGAAGCATGAGAATGCTCAACGCAATAGCACCCGCCCAGGCACTGAAGCCACCGAAAAATGTTACGACCGTCGAATAGACGAACAGACCAGCGACAATCGAGGGCACTCCACTCATTGCCTGGACAAGAAACCGAATGAGACTCGCGAAGCGGCCCTTGACTTCAACGATGTAGATAGCGGCAATGATTCCAAACGGTACAGAGATGACCGTGGCAACGAGAACCATCAACATAGTTCCGACAATCGCATGGGCGATTCCGCCATACTGCAAATCATCACCTGATGGAGTGATTCTCATGTCATCAGTGAGATATGAGGAGTGGAAAGCTTCAGAACCTTTTCGGAATACCGTTATGAAGATAGATAACCACGGAATAGTCACTGCAATGAATGCAACAGCAATGACTGCAGAAGCGATGCGATCCACGACCACATTTGCACCTCTGTTTATGTTTGCAAAGGCAACAAACACTGGAAAAAGGAAAGCAGTACCTACGAAGAGACCTAAGAATCCGCTCAATCCAGTGACTCTGTTTATAACCCCACCGCAGATCAATGCCAGAACGATGGCTAAAAAATTTCGCATTCCTTGGGCTTTTGAATTTCGCCACGGCTGTGTCGGAACTGGTGGCATTGTCTCAATCACAACACTCATACAATTTTCCTCGATTTATTAACAATTATTGTCGCTCCAAAGTTGACAAGCAATGTCACCAGGAATAGAACAAGACCAGCGGCCATCAGTGCCTTGAGTTCGTATTCAGTCGCTTCGCCAAACTTTGTTGCAATCAGGGATGCGACATTGCCGCCGGCACTTGCAAGGATTTTAAAATTGACTTGGAAAACTAGATTCAATGTGAGGTACACAGCAACTGTCTCACCCAGGGCCCTACCAAGCCCCAACATTGTTCCGCCGACAAGGCCACTTCGCCCAAATGGAAGCACTACGGCACGCAAGGCGCCCCAACGAGTGCCGCCCAGAGCTGATGCAGCATCGATGAGATCACGAGGCGCTTGGCTGTACACCTCACGCGCAACTGATGTGATGATGGGAACAATCATGAGTCCTAGAAGCAAGCCGGCAAGGAAAGGTGAACGACCAAAGATTCCAGATGGAACATTGAAAATTGGAATCCAACCGAGATAGTGCTCGATTGTCTTCGACCAATTTTCCACCAAAGGTAAGAGAACCGCATAACCCCAAATACCAAACACAACCGAAGGTAATGCCGCCACGAGATCGAGAACAGAAATGAGGATTGTCTTAAACCACTTTGGAACATAAAACTCAATTAACAAAGCTGTTGCGACAGCGAAAGGTACTGAGATCACAACCGCGATGATGGCAGTGATAACGGATCCAAAAAGCATTGCACCGATACCAAGAATCGCTGTGCTGGTGTCTTCGGCATTGCCAATGTCCCACTTAGAGCCAGTGATGAAGGAGAAGCCAAAGTCTTTGAAAATTTCAAAGCCCCGATACAGCAAAAATCCACCAATTGCCGCAAGAACCACCATGGAGACGAAGGCACCTACGGTCACTGAAGTCTGGAAGACCTTGTCTACTCGAGTGAGATTGTTTTCAATCGAACGTTTCTCCGGGACAGCCGTTTGCACCCTCTAATGGTGTCAGGGCACAATGAACGCTGGACCCCCAGTTCGTGAACGCAAGGTGAACGACAGGTCAGATTTCGATGATTTATGGGCTAGATCAGACCGAGGGAGCGTGTTGCCACGGCCTCTACGTCGCCCAGGTCATGGGTGACCAGAATTGTGGCGCCTGCAAAACTGGAAAGAATTTCAGGCAGAAGTTCACGTAGGGCAGCACGAGATGCGACATCAACTGCTGACAATGGTTCGTCAAGGAGCAGCACGCGTGGTTCTACAACGAGCGCACGAGCAAGTGCAACTCGTTGACGCTCTCCCCCGCTGAGATTTTCTGGTCGTCTTTTTTCAAACGATGATAATCCGACTTGCATCAGCACTGCAGACGATCGGCTGAGCGCTTCGTCTTTGTGTACTCCGTGTGCACGAAGACCATATGCCACATTTGCGACAACGCTCATGTGCGGAAATAGTCGAAGGTCTTGAAAGACAACTGCACATGTTCTGTGTTCAGGTGCGATCCAAGTTTTTACTGAGGGATTATCCCAAATGATGTTCTCTGATTGCAATTGTCCGCTTCGAAGAGGAATCAGACCGGCAATGGTGTGAATAATTGTTGATTTTCCTGAACCGTTTGGTCCAGTGATTGCCAATACTTCGCCATCGACAACAGAGAAATCGAGTGAACGCTCAAACTCTCCCCTTCCGATTGTTCCTTGGAGAGAAATACTCATCGACCGACCATCCATCGATCGCGCATTGCTGCAAGAACAGCAACGGAAATGAAAATCAGAACTAACGACAACACCAATGACAAGCGATAGTCAACCGACACCAATTCATACACAGCCATTGGAAGTGTTTGAGTGCGACCAGGGAAACTGCCTGCAAATGTTATTGAGGCTCCGAACTCTCCTAATGACCGTGCCCATGCAAGTGCAACGCCGGCAATGACGGCGGGGCGTGCTGCTGGTAGTGCGATAGTGAAGAACACGCGACTTGGTGATGCACCCATAGTGCTGGCTGTTTCTTCCAACTCGTTGTCACTTTGGCGAAATGCAGCTTCAACAGCCAGAACAAGAAATGGCATCGCCACGAATATCTGTGCCATCACGACTGCCGTTCTAGTGAATGGCAAAGAGATACCGAACCAGTCATACAAATATTGCCCAACAATTCCTTGGCGACCGAATGCAGTGAGCAAGGCAATACCGCCAACGACTGGAGGCAGCACCATTGGCGTTATGCATACAACGCGCAGTACGGACAGCCCTCGTGATTCTGAACGAGCAAGAAACCATGCCAACGGAACTCCAAATAGACACGAGAACAGGGCTGCAATGATTGATGTTTGTAGCGAGATAAACAATGCATCCCTCGTTGACTTTTGGGCCAACATATCCCTTAGGTCAGACCAGGGCACGCGCACAAAAATTGATAGCAGTGGGAGTGCCACGAAGAGCGCGGCAACCGCTGCAATGATCTTCAACGATGGTGAAATTCGCTGTGTTCTCATGGAGCGAGAAATCCAAACTTTGACTGCAGCAGTCCTGTGAAGGTAGGGCTACTAACAAAGTCAACAAACTGCTGAGTCACATTTCGGGTATTCAGTGCAGCGACGTAATATCCAGTGGTTGAGTTGAGAGAATTTGAAATTGTGACACATGTTGCGCGACCGCGTAGCTGGGCATACTGACAGTCACTGTGATACACAATGCCGGCGTCGAGTTCACCCATTTCAATCTTGGTTACCAGGTCTTCCACCGAAGGTGACTCTGTATCTGCAACTGCACTGCGTGTTGTATTCGCATTCTTCAAGATGGTGTTGGCAAGAGATCCACACGGAGCAGCAGTGACGCACAAACCGACTTTTATACCAGCGCTCACTACCTCAGTCAAACTGGCAATGTCAGTAATGAGGCCCACAAATTTTGAACTCGGGTTCACCAAAATTTCACCGGCATTCTTCGCGAAGTTGTCAACACTCAATGTCTTACCAGCGTTCTCTACGGCAGACATTGTTGATTCACTGGCAGATACAAAAACATCAGCAGGAGAACCATTCACAATTTGAGCGGCAAGAGTGGGAGACGATCCGTAGCTATAAGTGATACCGGTAATGCAGGGATGGGTTTCAAGGAACTGGCTCTGTATGTCCGTAAATACATTTGCCATAGAACTTGCAGCCAGCACTACTAGCGATCCCCTTGTTGATTCAACACTGCACTGTGAAGGCATTGAAGAAGAGTCGCCCGTTGATGAAGAACCACATGCCGGCATGCCAATCAGCAAGCAGGGCAATAAAAGACGCAACCGCACCCTATAATAGTAGTCAATATTTGACTACTTCAACAACGGCGGTAGAGTTTCTCTATGGCTCGCCAGGACGCTCAATTAGCTCGCAATGTCGTGCTGGCATTGGTCGTTCACACGCCACGCCACGGCTGGGCGATTCATGAACAACTGTCTCCCATTGGAGATGTGGGCCGTGCATGGACCCTGTCTCGCCAATTGGTGTACCGGGCAATCGACACACTGGTTGAAGATGGCTTGGTGAAGCGCGCAACACCAAAAGATGGTGGTGGTGGCGACAAAGTAATCATCTCTCCCACCGCGGCTGGCAAACGCATTGCAATGAAGTGGCTGGACTGCCCCGTGTCTCATTTACGGGACGTACGCACAGAATTGGTTCTCAAGGTGATGCTACGAGAAAAACTGGAGCTTCCCCTTGCTCCCTTTCTGACGTTGCAACACGAGATCTTTGATCCATTGATTACTTCAATCAACAAAGATCAATCAAATTCACCGGTCAACTTGTGGCGCAAAGAAAGCGCGAACGCAGTAAAGCGTTATCTCTCACGCCTCGAACGAAACGTGAATTAGCCACCAAGATATGCAGCACGCACTGCTGGGTCTACCAGTAGATCAGAACCTGTGCCGGTCTTAACCACGTACCCAGTTTCTAACACGTACCCGCGATGCGCAGTTTTCAACGCTTGTGTGGCATTTTGCTCCACCAAAAGAACTGATATTCCGTCAGCATTTATTTCTTTGATAATGGTAAAAATCTGGGCAATCAGCATTGGTGCAAGACCCATCGATGGTTCATCGAGCAAAAGCAACCGCGGTTTACTCATTAAAGCGCGGCCAATGGCAAGCATCTGCTGTTCTCCACCGGACAGTGTTCCGCCCATTTGGCCAATTCGTTCACGTAAACGAGGAAACAAATGCATGACATGTTCTAAGTCTTTGGCTTTTTGCGGTCCCTTATCGCCACGGACATAAGTACCCATGTCAAGATTTTCACGCACTGTCATACCAGGAAAAATTCCTCGACCTTCGGGTGCCTGACAGATTCCACGTTTTACGCGGTCGTGAGGAGCCATCTTCGTGATGTCTTCACCTTCGAAAAATATAGAACCCTGTGCAACGGGACGTACCCCCGAGATAGTGCGTAATGTTGTTGTCTTGCCGGCGCCATTGGCGCCAATCAGAGTAACTATTTCGCCCTCGTTCAGAGTGAAAGACACGCCCTTAATCGCTTCAATTCGTCCATAGAACACATGCAGATCTGTAACCTCAAGCAGCGTCATCAGGGACTCCTAAATATGCAGCAATAACATCGGGGTTCGACCGAACTTCACTAGGAAGACCTTCTGCAATTTTTTTGCCGAAGTCGAGAACAGCGACACGGTCACTGACATTCATAACAACACTCATGTCATGCTCAATAAGAAGAATCGTGTAGCCACGATCACGAATCGCAAAGATGAGTTCATTGAGTTGTTGCTTCTCTGCGGGGTTAAAACCAGCTGCTGGCTCGTCGAGACACAATAATTCCGGTTCGGTGGCGAGCGCCCGCGCGATTTCAAGGCGGCGCTGATATCCGTAGGGCAAGTTTCGTGCCGCATCGCTAGCCCGATCAGCGATGCCCATTAGGGCCAGCAACTCCATCGAACGGTCGTATGATTCTTTTTCTTCAGCGCGCTGATGTTTTGTGCGCAGTAGGGCTGCGGGGATTGAAGAAGTTTTACGAGCATCCGCTCCCACCATGACATTTTCTACGGCGGTCATTTCAGAAAACAATCTAATGTTTTGAAAAGTACGAGCAATTCCCGATTGTGTTATTTGAAAACGCTTTAAATTGGTGATGTCAGAGCCGTTGAATACAACGCTTCCTTGCGTCGGCTGGTACACACCTGTCATCACATTGAAACACGTTGTCTTGCCGGCACCATTAGGACCAATCAGGCCAAGAATTTCACCACGAAAGATTTTGACCGACACATCACTCAGTGCGGTCACACCTCCGAATTGCATGGTGACATTATTAAAATCAAGAAGAACTTCATTCGTCATTGCGCTACCTCTTGGCCGCCAGAAGCAGACTTCATCGGAGATTTAGTACGCACTCGTCGAGGAAGAAGACCCTCAGGGCGAAATACCATAACGAGAACGAGAGCGATACCAAAGACCAAGACTCGTTTGTCGGTGAAGTTTCGGAAACGCTCTGGCAACCACGCCACCATGATGCCGCCAAGAATTGCCCCGTACATGTTGCCAGAACCACCAAGAACAACTGCAGCAAGAAATAAAATGGACAACTGCAATGGGAAGTTGTCGGGGCTGATGAAGCCGACCTTGCCTGCATAGTGGGCTCCGGCTAGTCCGCCGACTGCGGCTCCAATAGCAAAAGCCCACAACTTAAATTTAAAAGTATTGACTCCCATTAGTTCTGCTGCATCTTCATCTTCGCGAATAGCAGTCCAAGCTCGCCCAACGCGCGACTCTTCGAGACGATGCAAGCAGAACACAACAAGAAAGACAAGTGTTAGCCCAAGCCAGTAATAGGGCTTCGGATCAATAACACCAAACTTCAGTGGACCGATTGATGGCGGCCTGCCGATATCACTGATGCCACGACTGGCCCCAAGCCAGTCGAGATTCTTTGCACTAATGCGGATGATTTCTCCGAATCCCAACGTGACGATTGCTAAGTAGTCCCCGCGTAGTCGCAAGGTAGGAGTGCCCAAAATGACTCCGAATAACATTGAGACCACAACAGCAATGGGTAACACCACAAGCCATGGAAGCGAAGCGTGCTGGCTTGTCAAGACGCCAACCACATAAGCCCCAACGGCATAGAACCCGACGTATCCGAGGTCGAGCAACCCAGCAAGTCCAACAACAACATTCAGCCCTAACGCAACCAAAACAAAAATAATCACCTGATCATTCAAAACTGTAGAAAATTGCGTTCCAGGTGTGTTTACCAGCCAACCGACAGCGGGAATCTTTGGCCACCATGGTGCGAGGTACAAAGCAAGAACTGCAAGCACATATCCCGACAAACGTTGCACATGGGACATTGACTTCCAGCGCACTTGCACATCGGCACTCAGGGACTGAAGGCGCTTCCAGAGGTCTGACAACTGACTCATACTCTGGCCCTGCCTAAAGATTCACCAAGAATGCCTGTTGGGCGCACCATAAGAACTACGAGAAGAACTACGAACGCAATCACATCTTTCCATTGGCCGCCAAAGAGTGCAGAGCCGTAGTTTTCAACTAGACCAAGCATAAATCCGCCGAGCAATGCACCTTTTAAGTTGCCAATACCGCCAAGCACTGCGGCAGTAAAGCTCTTTACTCCCAAAATAAAACCAATATTGAAACGCGATTGGTCATAGACCATTGTGAACAACATTGCAGCACCACCAGCCATGACTCCGCCAAGCGCAAACGTGACCACAATAATAAGGTCGACGTTGACACCCAAGATTCGTGCCGTTTCAGCATCTTGAGCGACAGCGCGAACACCGCGGCCCAATTTGGTTTTATTCACAAACAATGTGAGCGCCGTCATCATCAACAATGCGCCAACAATCACAATGACATAGTCAATACGAACATCTGTACCGAGTGCGCTGAAGAGAACCTTCTTTTCCAAGATTCGTGGTGTTTGATACTGCTCACGACGATTTGGGCCCCAGATTCCAACTGCTTCAGCTATGGCAGTGGAAGCACCAATGGCGGAAATGAGAAAAGCAAGACGTGGGGCTTTCTTGCCCTTTTTGAAAAACCGGAGATACGAATATGAAATGGGCGCCGTTCCAACACACGCAATAATGAGATTAGCTTTGGTCTCATTCACAAAAATTAGACCGATCACAAACGACGTAAGGAATGCCAGAGCAATGGCACCAAAAGCATCACCATTTCCGCGCAATGGTCGGTACGCAATTCGTTCTAGGGCAATTGCACCAACGCCAGAAATAAACATTGCTGCTAGAAGAATAAAGACTAAGAAAAAGACAAGTGCAGCTCCCGTGCGGTAGGGATAGTTGCCGTCCTCCAGCATAGGAATATTGAGTAATTGCGTAGAGGCAATTAGAGCGCTGAAAGTTCCCACCATGAAAATCTCAGAATGGGCAAAGTTGATAAGACGTAGTACGCCGTAGACAAGTGTGTACCCCAGTGCTACCAAGGCATAAATAGAGCCGAGCGCGAGTCCGGTGACGGTGAGATCCCAGAAAATGCGAATGATTAGCCAATCAGGCATACCTACGACCTATCAAAAACGTAATAAAAATAATCATATACAAACGAAACGACCGGGGATTAATCCCCGGTCGTTGTCGTTATTGTTCAAAAGTGAACCCGAAGGTTTACTTGATGAGACCGAGTGAACCGTCAATCTTTCCATCTTTGATGGTGTATGCGTAAACAGCTGTACCGACAACTTCGCCGGTCTCGTCCCACTTCAATTGCTTGGTTACGCCAGGAGCGTCGTAAGCCTTGATGAAGGCAAGAACTGCTGCACGGTCACGAGCACCAGACTTGATTGCTCCAAGGAACACAGTTGCTGCGTCGTAGGCCTCAGCACCATATGTGGCTGGATCTTCGTTGAACTTAGCCCTGAAAGATGCAAGGAATGTTGCGTTTGAGTCAAATGGAGCACATGTGCAACCGATGATTGAACCCTCTGCTGCTGGACCGCCTGCTTCAATAAAGCCCTTGTCAAGAACTCCGTCACCGAAGTACAACTGAGCCTCAACTCCGCCGTCACGCAATTGCTTGGCAAGCTTGCCAGCTGCTGCGTAGTAACCACCAAAGAACAAAGCATCAATGCCTGCGTCCTTTGCTGCTGTTACAACTGCTGAGTAGTCAGCGCCTTCTGGATCAATGCTGTTCATTTCGACTGCTTTGTCTCCAAGGCTCGTCTGAACGATGTCTGCAAGACCCTTACCGTATTCAGATGCGTCGTCGAGAACTCCGACTTTCATCTTTCCATCAGCGGTGATTTTACTTGCAAGACCTGGACCCTGCTTGTCGTCACCAGCAAGCGCACGGTGGAAAATCTTCCAACCATTCTGCGAAAGAAGTGCGTTGGTAGCTGATGGAGTGATGATCGGAAGACCAGCCTCATCAAACTTGCCATTGACTGCCTTTGACTCACCAGAGAATGCTGGTCCAACGATTCCGAGAACGCCTGCATCAGCGATTGCCTTGTCGGCAAGTGCTGGAGCCTGGTCTGGGTCACCTTGAGAGTCGTATGCTTCGATGCCTACCTGGCAATCAGCATTTGCTTCATTGAACTCTGCGACTGCAAGGTCGAGGCCCTTTTTGATGTTGACACCAAGGTTGCCTGCGTCACCGGTGAGTGCGCCGAAGAATGCAATCTTCACGCCTTCACAAGATGCTGCTGCACCGTCTGATGTTGAGTCATCATTTCCGCAGGCAACGCCTACAAGTGATAAACCGATTATGAGTGCGCTTGCGCGCACAATCCGACTTTTTTTCATGGTTGTTTCTCCCCCTCGGAGATCTGTGACAGTTGCCACTAGTAATGGGTATGGCAACTAAACTATCGGAGACTTTGATAAATGCTCAAAAGCGCGCCAGGTACTCCACCAGTGCGACGACGTCCCTATAAGAGTTATAGAGGGGTGCAAAGCCGAAACGCATGAGATCAGGAGGACGAAAATCAGCAATTATTCCTTGCGACGCCATCTGGTCGACGAGGGCCTTACCTCCCGCAAATCCAAGTGCTACATGGCTTCCACGGGTTTCAGGGTCTCGGGGAGAGCTCAGAACGAAACCGCGGGCCGCCAGATGCGAGTCAAAAAGGTCAACGAATAGCCGCGTGAGACCCATGCTCTTGGCCCGAATTTCGGCCATTGAGACCCCCGAGAAAATTTCTAGGGCTGCTTCAAGGGATTTCATGCTCAGGACCGTGGTTGTACCCGTGAGGAAGCGGGAAATTCCGGGTGCTGGGCGGAAATGGATGTCGAAGTCGAAAGGTGACTCGTGACCCCACCAGCCTTGGAGAGGCTGACCGGATTCGGCAAGTAGCCGAGGCGCCACATGTATAAAGGCAGGAGCACCTGGCCCGCCGTTCAGATATTTGTAGCAACACCCGACCGCGAAGTCGATATCAAGTGCCCGAGCATCAAAGGGCACGGCCCCTACCGTATGGGCAAGATCCCACACCATCAAAGCTCCATGTTTGTGCGCAGTTGCAGTGATAGCGGCTGCATCCAGAATCTTCGCGGTTCGATAATCAACATGAGTAGCGGTGACAACGGCGGTGTGATCCGAAATGGCACCGATGATTTCTTCTGCTGGCACCGCAACCAATGTCATGCCGTGTTGGTCGGCAACACTTTGAGCGATGTAAATGTCTGTCGGGAAATTGTTGATGTCAATCACAATTTCCGTGCGGCCAGGACGAAGTGCGACTGCCGACATCAATGCCTTATGCAAATTGATTGATGTGTTGTCACAACTAATCACAGAATCCTGTGTTGCGCCGATAAGTGGTGCAATCATGTTGCCTACTCGCATTGGCATCGCCAACCAATCTTCATCCCACGAGCGAATCAACCGTTCACGCCATTCGACATCAATTGTGTGATGCAGCACCTCACGTGATCGCAGTGTTAATGGACCGAGTGAATTTCCATCGAAATGCAGGACGTCAGCCGGAATGTCAAATTTCTCTCGCATCGGCGCCAATGCGTCTCGTGCATCAAGAGTACGTGCCAGTTCTTCTGCGTCAGTGATGTTCACGTTTGTACCTCTAGTAATTGTGCTAGGGCCCATTCTCCCACCTTTGTGCCTCGGCGCAACAAATCATACGGAAGGTTGAAATGGTCACGATTGGGCACAACCATTGTTTCTGTGGCTGTACCACTTGATTGTAAGTGGTTGGCATATTCAGCATTCTGGCGAATGAACTCTGACGATTCAGATTCACCGACAGCGCAAAGTGCACGCGCAAGTCCGTGTGAGGATGCAAGCAACTGCGGGCTGATGGCTGCTGCCGATTCATGCGTGAGATGTAGCGGCTCATTTGTGTCTGTGACGACCAACGGACGTAGGTCATATATTCCGCTTAACAACACAACGCCAGATAAGCGTGATGCGATGGCATATTCGCGGGTACACATTGCCGCTAAATGTGCACCAGCGCTGCAACCAGCAAGTACCACTTGTGTTGGTTCTAATTCATTAATCGTTTTCTTAACATCAATGATGCATTCTTCGATGATGTCAGGGATTGTGGCATCGGGCGCCAATGTGTATTCCACGGCATGCAACGAAATGCCTTCCCTGATTGCGTCTTGTGCGTTAAACAAGGAATCAGCGGCTGATAATCGCTGCCAGTATCCACCGTGGATGTAAATCAGAAGTGGCAGATGAGGTTGTCGTAACGAGTCAGGGTCATAGGGCGTACTTAGTTCGTGATACTCAGCCAGGTATTCGTCTAGCGGGCGAAGCGCATAACGCGACGGCGAATACTGATGGTCAACATCAGCATCTGTAGCCGTTTGCCAGTGAAACGATGTGCTCACTGCAGAGGACGAGTGCCCGCAACGGTAGTGCGGTGCAATTCTCGACGGAACCCGGCGTAATCGTTCAGCGCATAATGCTGCGTTGAGCGATTATCCCAGATAGCCAAATCTCCGTTGCTCCACTTATGACGCACAGTGAATTTCGCATCCGTTGTATGTAAGTGCAACCAATCCATTAGACGTAGTTTTTCGATTTCATCTGCGATGCCTGTGAGGTCACGCACATATGTGCGGTTGTAAAAAAGCACCGACTTTCCCGTCTCTGGATGAGTTGTAATCAGCGGGTGAATTTCTGAGTCATTCGCGCTCTCATCACACACGATATTCATGCTGGAAAGTCCGGAATGGATCGCTTGCATCTTCGGTGAATACGCATCGCGAGCAGTATGTATTGCAGCGAGATGGGAGAACTGTTCTTTGTAAGCATCAGATAATGCGTTGTACGCAGTTGTCATTGAAGACCACAATGTGTCTCCTCCGTACAGTGGAACATCAAGCGCATGAAGGACAGTAAATGAAGGTGGCGCTGGCTGAAAACTGAAATCACTGTGCCATGCACCACCAAAATTAAAAGCATTGCCGTCTTTGGCTTCTTTTAGAACCTTGATAACTTCAGGATGGTCAGGACTTGGTTCAATAAAGGGCGACTCAGCAGCTGGTCCAAGGCGACGAGAAAAATCAACTTGTTCCAAGGGTGTCAATGCTTGGTTGGGGATGATGATGACCTCATGTTCGCACGCCACCTCACGCAATGCTTCTAGTTCTGAATCAGTGAGAACTTTCACGTCGTCCACATAGACCGTGGCACCCAGAACTCCTGTTAATCGCTTTACCCGCATACCTCTACCGTAGAGCACGCAGACCAATAGAGAACCAGCATGGTGTTTTGTGGCAACATCAATGCGTGGCGTTTAGAGATGGTGACGGATGGGTGCTGTGTACAAGGTGCCAATCTCGTCATTGGGGACTCCACGGTGCAGCCGGGCTATTGCTCGTGCGCACTGACCTTGAGACTCCCTGTGTTCTACTTCAATTGCGGGCCGCATGGACTCATGGCGGAGGCACATGGGCATTGCCAGGTGGCGCGCTTGATTCCCATGAAGACTCGGTCACCGCAGCTGCGCGTGAGGCGCACGAAGAAGCAGGAATTGAGAGTCAACATCTTGAATTCAAAGCGGTCTTTTCTGATGACCATGGCAACTGGCGTTATGACACTGTGATTGCCCACACCACGACTGATGCAGGCGCATACGAAGCGAACGCAGAATCTGACGACTTACGATGGGTACCCGTTGACGAAGTGGGCCTCTTTGACCTTCACCCAGGTCTACGCAACACATGGCCAGTTTTGATTGACCACGTGAAAACGTCTCTTCAGAATTAATTCGCCGTGCGCAAAAAAACTCTGTACCTTCTTCAAGCCGCGACCGCACTCGGCGGAATGGGATACGGCGTCATGTTTACCGTTCTCGACGATTTCCGTGACAAATACGGAATAACGGAATCGCAATTAGGCATCATTGTAGGAGTTGGGTTCATCACTGGGTTTCTGTCACAAATTCTATTTGCCCCGCAAGCCGACAAGGGGCACGCAAAGAAACTTGTGACAACAGGAATCGTGATCGAAATAATCGGAACTTTGTTCATGGCGTTTGGTCATGCATTTCTTCCTCTGATAATCGGTCGATTGCTTACAGGTTTCGGAGTTGGTATTTCCGAACCTGCTTTACGGCGCATTCTCATTTTGTCTGACCCAGAACGGATGGGACAAAATCTTGGACTTATCGTGAGTGCCAGTGTTGCAGGCTTTACAGTTGGCCCCATTGTGTCTGCTCTCACTGCAGACACGCTCGGAATCGCTGCACCATTCTTGATAGTTGCAGTCCTATTAGTTGTTGTTGCTTTCGGATTATTCAACTTGCAATTTCAAGAAGCAAACATTGAAGACGCCCCCACTCAACGACTTGCATTTGACATGCTGCGTATCCGGCCGCTCGCCGGGGCAATTGTCATTGGCCTCGCATTATTCGCAATGATCGGGACATTCGATGCGGTGTGGTCAGTCATGATGGACGACATGAAGGCACCCACATGGGTGGCAAACCTTGGCATCAGTTTGTTTGCATTTCCGATGATCTTCTTGGCGCCCCGCGGTGGTCGACTCACACAGAAGGTCGGACCATTCAAAGCAAGCATTGTTGGGCTTTCAATTGGAGCCGTGTTTCTCACGCTGTACGGGACACTGTGGTCTCCGTACCCCATGCTTGCCGTGGGTGTTGCACACGGAATCGTTGACGGACTTACGGTCACGGGCGGCTCAGCAGCCGTCGCCATAGTGGCTCCACGTGAACGACTTGCCTCGGCACAAGGTTTGTACGGTGGTCTTCAAACCTTGACAGGCGGAATTGCAGCAGTGTTGGCGGGCACGGCATACGGAATCATTGGAAGAGCAACCTTTGTGTGGTGCGCAGGTGCAATGTTGTTGTTCATTGCAATTGGTGCATGGCTAGCAAAAGACAGCCTGCATATCACAGGTGTTGACAACCCAATTGATACGTAACTAGCGCACTGCTTGAATTGCTGTCCAGACGTTGAAAGATGTGCACGGCATATCAATATGTGTGACACCCAAATGGCTAACGGCATTCACGACTGCGTTATGAACTGCTGGAGTTGATCCGATAGTTCCGGCTTCACCAATTCCCTTCGCACCTAGTGGGTTGCGCGGTGTCGGTGTTTCCATCGGAACGCGTTCAAAACTTGGCAATTCAGCAGCTGAGATGAACCCGTAGTCAGCAAGGTTTGATGTGATGGGGTTGCCATCTGGGTCGTACGCAATAACTTCTAGAAGAGCTTGTGCCACACCTTGAGCGATGCCACCGTGAACTTGACCATCGACCAACAGCGGGTTGATAATTGTTCCGGCGTCATCGCACGCGATATGGCGCGCAACAACAACTGAACCAGTTTCGATATCTACTTCAACCACACACACATGAGTACCGAATGGGAACGTGGCACCTTCTGGCACGTAGTCCACTTCTGCTTCCAATGGCGCATCAATTTCAATCATAAGTTCTGCCCACGTACGCGCTGGATTTGGTGAACCCTTGACATGGAATGCTCCGCGCACTGTGTCTATGACAACATCTTCTACCGCAGCTTCCATCAAATCAGCAGCACGCTGACGAGCTTTTTCAATGACAGATTCAGCAGCTAACTTCGCTGCACTTCCACCAACTTGTAGTGAACGCGAACCACCGGTGCCGCCACCTCTGTCAACATCATCTGTGTCGCCGAATCGGAACTCGATCTTGTCCATCGGGATACCTGTTGTTTGAGAAACGATCATCGCCCATGCAGTGTGATGACCTTGACCGTGCGAGCTTGAACCAGTACGCACAATGGCTCCACCGTCAGCTTTGATTTCTACCGAGCCGTAATCGCCCGAACCCATTGGGTTTGTTGTCTCAACATACGATGCGATACCAATGCCAATTTGTACTGGATCATTACTGTCACGGCGCTTCTTTTGTTCAACAAGTAGTTGGTCATAGCCGGCAGCGTTGAGTGCAAGCTCAAGAGCTGCCGCGTATTCACCAGAGTCGTACTTGGCTCCCATCGATGTCGTAAGCGGAAACGCGGATGGATCGATGTAGTTACGACGACGCACTTCGGCAGGGTCGATGCCCGTGACGCGCGCGAATTCATCAATAGTGCGTTCAATTGCTGATGTTGCTTCAGGACGGCCAGCACCACGGTATGCGACCGTAGGTGTTGTATTTGTAACAACCGAATTTGATTCAAACTGCACATTGGCGATGTCGTACACGCCGCCAGCCATCATGCGAGTCATATATGGCAGCACTGCTCCGGCACGTGCATACGCACCTGCATCTTGCAAAAGGTCTAAGCGATACGCAGTAATACGACCATCTCGTGTACCACCCATGCGAGTGCGTTGACGTTGTGCACGACCGTGCCCCATTGCCAACATGTTCTCAGTACGTGATTCAGTCCAGCGAACAGGTACTCCGAGCTTGCGCGTTGCCCAACCCACAAGAATCTCTTCAGGGTAGACACCAGATTTGGCACCAAAGCCACCGCCAACGTCTGGCGTAATGACGCGAACTTGTGACTTCTCCAGACCAAAGACCTCAGCCAAACCATCCCGTGCCCCATGCGCACCTTGGCTGCACGCCCACTGCGTTAAACGAGTGCCATCCCATGTAGAAACGCATGCACGCACTTCCATTGGTGCAGGAGCAACACGTTGGTTTTCAATAACAAGCTCAACAACCACTTCGCAATCAGCGAAGATATCGTCGTTGCTGCGTGCAGCAAATGTAAGAACCACATTGGTCTCAGCATCAGGATGCAACAGCACCCGGTTTGAGAACGAATCATCCATATCAAGAACTACTGGAAGTGGTTCGTAATCAACGATTACGGTTTCAGCAGCATCAACACCAGACGTCTTGTCTTCACTGACAACGATTGCTACGAGATCGCCCACATAACGGACCGTGTCGATTGCTAAATAAGGAAACAACATCGCCTTGTTCATCATGCCGTTTGCTGGACCTGCTGGCGTGAGGTCAACATCAGCCGCGGTCCAAACGGCACAAATACCTGGCATTGACAACGCTTCAGAAGCATCAATGCTGATGAGTCGCGCATGCGCCATTGACGAACGAACGAATGTGAGGTGCAATGCGCCCGGCATCGGCAAGTTTCCAATATATGTTCCTTCGCCAGTTAAAAACCGAGGATCTTCAATCCGAACAACTCGAGTGCCGAGGATGCTCACGCTGACCAGCCACCGTCAACAATAAATTCTGATCCGGTGGAGTATGCGCTCTCATCACTGCCCAAGTACAAGGCAAGACGTGCAACATGAATAGGTTCTGCTTCGTACCCAAGCGGAATACGTGTGCGGACTGCTTCGCGTACACCTTCACCGACTTCGTCAAATGTTTGCAACATTGGTGTGTCGATGATTCCGGGATGAATGGAGTTCACACGAACGCCGAACGGTGCTAATTCTTTTGCAACGCCTTTTGTCATGCCGCGCACTGCCCACTTGCTTGCACCATACGCAAGGAAACCTGGTGCGCCATTGAGGCCGGCGACTGAAGAGATATTGACAATGCTTCCCTTGCCACGAGCCACCATGTGTGGGGCGACTGACTTCATACCGAGGAACACACCGGTGACATTGATATCCATCGTGCGACTAAATGCAAGAAGCGTCGTATCGAGAACTGAACCCCGCACGAAGATTCCGGCGTTGTTAACGAGGATGTCGATCTGACCAAACGTCTCCAGTACAGACGCAACAACTGCGTTCCAGTCGTCTTCGCTGGTGACGTCGTGATGCAAAAAAACACATTTGGAACCATCGGGTGAAAGACGCTTTGCGGTCTCTTGGCCTACAGAATCCAGAACATCACTAATGACGACTCGAGCTCCTTCATCGATAAAGAGTTGCGCTTCAGACGCACCCATTCCACGCGCGCCACCAGTAATTAGTGCGACTTTGCCTTCAAGACGAGATTTTCCCATGAGATAATTGTACTCAGCGACCTCACCAAGCCTTCAGTGAACGATTCCAGCCTTGTCGTCCGACCGAATCTGCCGTACCAGTCGTATTGCTACCACTAGCAACAACGAGGCAAACAGCACATTTGACACGGTGTCTGACATACGTGCCGAAATCCAACCACCGACGATGGCAGATGGAATACCTGAGAGCCCCACGGCGGTTGCGGCACGCAAGTCGACATTCTTCTTCGTGCGATTGCGATAGGTACCCATCAGTGAAGTCGGAATAATCACTAAAACCGATGTTCCCTTCGCCATGGCTGAAGGCAGGTGCAACAACATCATCATCGCTGGCACCATGATGACGCCACCACCTACACCGAGTAATCCGGCGAGAATTCCAGTCGCAACACCAATTGCAATCAAGGCAACGATATTGCCAATGGTCAGAATTCCGCGAGTTCCAGATTCGATTGGAAGAAAAAGTCGAATCGCGGTCAAGAGAAGAATTCCGGCGAATGCAACCGTAAGAGTTCGGTGCGGTAAAACATTGAGTAATTTCGTACCAAGAATCGCACCGACAAGTGCACCAGTTGCAAGGCACAAGCCAACTCGCCAGTCAACATGGTCATGGCTCCAATACGTCATCAATGAAGCCACCGAGATGGGCAGCACCGCTGCTAGCGAAGTACCGTGAGCGATGCGCTGATCCATCTTTGCGACCAGCACCAAACCAGGCACAATAAGGATTCCCCCACCAACGCCAAACATGCCAGATAGAAAACCTGCAGCCATTCCAACCAGGACAACAGTAGGAAAGGTAGCCGCTTCTGAAGAGGTGGTCGGTTTTGAATGTCTACTTCTCATTATTTTCTCCAGTTAGATATTCCCATATCGCGGTTCATTCCGTAAGTTTCTATCTATGAGGTATCGCAGTGCTTCCCTTTTGCTTGTCAACGTCGCCCTCGTTCTCTCTGCCTGCACCACATTCAGTGAAAGCACTCAGGACACAGCACCCAAAACTAGCCAACTTGTGACCCAGATTGCGTCTCACTGCACCGACCTTGACGCACCCGAACTGGGTGACGGAAAGTTATGCATTGATAATGGCTTCGCCGTCACTGCCGATAATTTCTCATTTGCAAATTGGGGCCGGTCGGCACAAGCAGATGCAAACGTCACGATTCAGACTCTCATTGATCTCTTCGGTCACAGTGCAGTCTGTCTGGATGGTCCCTCAATCGAGTGTGTACTGCGACCGACCACATTACAAAAACTTGAACAATGGAACAATGCGCTTGCGGGGGGACGATGTGAAGGCTTAGCAGCATTGAGTGCACGACTATTTCTTAATCTGGACAACCCAGCCATGTTTCAGAACGGAATCGCCCGTGTTGCCGACTTGCAACGCGGAAACAAAACATTGGATTCAGCAATCGTGTACTGGTGGGCGACACAATTTCTGACAGAAGTATCGGATCGTGCAGCAACTTCACGAACGAAATCACCGTTGCAACTTGTCGATGATCTGATTCAAGGCCTCGCCAACGGTATTGGGTACACAATTGGTTTGTATTTCGGCTCATCTGGACACGCCGTGACGCCGTTTGCGGTCACGCACCGAGGTAATAACTTCGTAATTCATGTTTATGACAACAACTACCCAGGGTTACGCAAAGAACTAGTCGTTAGTGGAACCACAAACTCATGGACCTATGCCGCAGCACGCGCGCAACCAGACGGAAACAATATTGATTGGGCCGGTGAAACCGGAACATTCGAACTCACTCCCATGTCTTCAAGAAAAGGTCCTTTCGAGTGTTCCTTTTGTTCCATCACCCCAATACACGGTGACACAATAGTGACTCTTGCATCACGTGATTCGCTTGCTGCTGGTTATGTGTTGATCACCACACGTGATGGACGCACAATTGAAGCCACGCCAGATGCCGTGATCAATACGATTCCAGGATCTACCTATGACATCGGTAAGGGTTTAGGTGGAGGTCTTGTCACTATTCATATCCCGAATACCGTTACCGATTTTGATGTTGAAGTGCGTCGGGGATCATCAGTCGTTTCAGCAGCTGACGTGGTATTGGCAATACAGCGCCCAAAGATGGCAAACATTCAGGTCTCTGGAGACTTAGCCCACGCTGTTGTTGGTTCGGCATCACATGGCACAACATTGATTGCAGTCCGCTCTGATTCCACTTCGATATCCGCACCACTAGAAAATTCAGCCAGACTCAGCATTGCTGCCGGCAGACAACTCTCGCGTACAGAATTACCACGCGGGCACACCATGTTGATTCATCAGATTGAAGACGATGCAATTGAAATAGCAATAAAGGGTGAAAATGGCTCTGAAATTAGTTCTGCCTCGCTCGCTGCATCAGAGACTGCGAACTCTATTCAAGTGAATTTAACCATTGATGAAATAGGGAACATCAGCACCACGTCATCTCAGGTGGAGCCCGTACCCGTGCATGCACAAATGTCTGTAAATTTCACACCCGAGAAAAAGAGACTGTCACCAGCAGCAACAACAACAACAACAACAGACCCCGCAAGTATTGAAATTGCTCTGCCTGGTTAGGTGGCAGCAATTTATTGAAATTGCGACGCGATATTGACCCAAATTGAGCCGTATGCATCAAGGCGTTGCGCAGCACTTCCACCCAATGTGAAGTCCGGAACACATACTTCGTCAAAACCCTGATCAACGTATTGACCAATGGCGTCGACAATCTGCGACGTGGTGCCGACAATGGAGCGTTCCATCGGTACTTTTGTTTTCAATTTTTCAGCAGAAGCTTCATCAGATGTTACAAAAAAGAGTGCTTGCACGGACTTACGCATCGTGTTGATGTCACGGCCTTCTTTGTCACAGGCTTCACGCAATTTCTGCATCACGAGCCCTGCGCCTTCTGGTGGTCCCCAAGTATTCCACTCTTGAGCGAAACGTGCGGTAATGCGCAACATGCGAGGTCCACCTGTCCCGACAAGAATTGGCAATGGTGATTGCACTGGCTTTGGTTCGCATGGCGTGCTGATAATTGTGAAGTGTTTGCCAGCAAACGAGACGCGATCTTCCGACAACATTCGCGAGGTGATTTCAATTGCCTCTGCGAATCTGTCAACACGATCTTTGTTTCCAAAGAGCTCAATGCCAAATGCTGTGTGCTCGTTGATTTGCCATCCCGCACCCATGCCCAAAACAAATCGACCGTTACTGATGCGATCAATAGTGGCTGCACGATTAGCAATCAACGCCGGATGATTCATGGTAGTTGGAGTCACTAATGATCCAAGACGAATACGTGACGTTGTGGCAGCAAGTGCCGACAAGATACTGAAACATTCATGCATATCACCACCGATAGGTTCACCATCAGGAGTGTTCGGCATGTAATGGTCTGCGTACCAGAGGCCGTCCCAACCCATGTTTTCTATTTCAGTAGCGAGATCACGAACTTCCGTCCACGGACGTTCACTATTAGGCCAAATTGAAAACTTCATCAATGATTAATGAATCAGGATGGGACGCTGAACATACCGCGGTATGTCTCTGGCTTTGCTGGAGATGCTTCACCTTCATAGCGGTTGATCTCTGCACGAGCCACAACGTTCCAGTGGACTTCGTCTGGACCATCGGCCAAACGCAATGTGCGTTGGCTTGCGTACATACGAGACAATGGAGACCATTGCGATACTCCAGTTGCACCGTGCATCTGAATTGCTTCATCGATGATGGCGCACACGCGAATGGGCACCATTGCCTTAACAGCACTGACCCAAATACGGGCTTCTGCGTTACCCATTGTGTCCATCGCTTTTGCAGCACGCAGAACCATGAGACGGCATGCTTCAATTTCGATACGTGCCTTTGCAATGACTTCCGGGTTCTTGCCCAAACGAACAATTGGCTTTCCAAATGCCTCACGAGTAAGTCCACGACGAATCATCAGTTCGAGCGCGCGCTCAGCTGCACCGATTGAGCGCATGCAATGGTGAATACGGCCAGGTCCGAGACGAACTTGTGAAATTTCAAAACCTTTTCCTTCGCCCTGCAGAATGTTTTCCTTTGGCACGCGCACGTTGTTGAAACGAATGTGCATATGCCCGTGAGGTGCATCGTCTTCACCGAACACTTCCATTGGTCCAACGATTTCAACACCAGGTGTGTCTTTCGGAACAAGAATTTGCGAATGCTTGCGACTAGGAGGACCATCGGGGCTAGTAAGCAACATCACAATGAAAATTTTGCAACGAGGATCTCCAGCGCCTGATGCGTAGTACTTATCACCAGTGATAACCCACTCTTCACCGTCAAGTTCTGCACGGCACTGAAGGTTCTTTGCATCAGATGACGCGACATCTGGCTCGGTCATAACATAGGCGGAACGAATCTCACCATTAAGAAGTGGCTTCAACCACTTTTCTTTTTGCTCAGGTGTTCCGACACGCTCAAGAACTTCCATGTTGCCAGTGTCAGGAGCTGAACAGTTCAAGCTCTCTGATGCAAGCGGGCTCTTGCCTAATTCAACTGCGATGTATGCATAATCAAGATTGGAAAGTCCTTCGCCAGTTTCAGCATTAGGCAAAAAGAAGTTCCACAACCCTTGTGCCTTTGCTTTTGACTTGACGCCTTCGAGCAATTCAAGTTGCCCAGGCACGTACTGCCAGCGATCGTCTCTATTTTCACCCAGAGCGTGAAACTTTGCGGCCATTGGCTCGACTTCTTCTGCGATGAACTTCTTCACAGCATTTAACAAAGGAAGTGCCTTTGCAGACATCGCAAAATTCAATTCTGAGTCAGTCTCGTTTCCTGTGTGCATTCCTGGCTTTGGCATGATGTCCTCCTACATGAGTCCCCGGCGAAGGGGCATACCATGACCCTAGTTCCCAGCGGGCTAAATCTCCTGAGGCGGAGCAGAAAGGCATTCCTCATGAAAGGGGTCAAACCTGCACCCACTATTGTTCTGAGGCACCAATGGAAGGGGACTTATGTCACAGAACGAGCAACCGAAACCAGCCTCTGTCCATACCAAGGCAAAGAACTCCACAGTCACCACGCCCACAGATGTCGGCGACTTCGATCGCGTTAAGCGTGGCTTCATTGCCTCACTCCCCACTGGCCGCATCACCGATGGTGCCGGCCGCATCGTGGCTGATGTCAATAGGTACGACTTCATCCGTGCAGGTGGCCCTGCACCCGAAACTGTTAACCCCAGCTTGTGGCGCCACGCCCAACTCAATGCGCATCACGGACTTTTTGAAGTTGCCGACGGGGTTTGGCAAGTACGCGGTTATGACATCTCGAACATCACCTTTATAAAGGGAACGGAAGGTTGGGTCGTTATTGACCCATTGACTACTGAAGCAACAGCCCGCGCAAGTTATGACCTCATCACAGCACAACTCGGGCATCGTTCTGTCACCGCCGTTATTTACACTCATTCCCACGCAGACCATTTCGGTGGCGTTCTCGGCGTTACCTCACAAGATGACGTTGATGCCGGAAAATGTCGCGTCATTGCCCCTGTTGGTTTCCTGCACGAAACCATCGGGGAAAATGTCATCGCCGGTCCTGCTATGGGACGCCGCGCCTCATATCAATTTGGTCCGCAGTTACCAGCAGGACCAACTGGCCATGTTGACTGTGGGCTTGGTAACTCCGTTCCACTCGGGCCTCCGGGATTAATTGCACCAACTGAAGACATCACGTTTACCGGCGAAGAATTAGTCATCGATGGTGTGCGCGTGATCTTCCAGTTGACTCCAGAAACAGAAGCACCTGCAGAAATGAACTTTTTCTTTCCTGATCATGGCTGGTTGTGTATGGCAGAAAACTGCTCTCACACAATGCACAATTTGGTGCCAATTCGTGGTGCTCTTGTTCGTAACTCATTGAAGTGGTCGAAGTACATCAATGAGTCAATTGAACTATTTGCTGCCGATACAAAAATTCTCTTCACCTCACACAACTGGCCACGTTGGGGTAATGAAGATCTTCATCTTTTTCTCATTCAGCAACGCGACTTGTATAAGTGGATTCATGACCAGACGATGCGTTTGGCTAACGAAGGGCTAACACCGTTAGAAATTGCAGCGACTCTTGTATTGCCTGATGAATTCAAAACCAATGACCACACGAGTGGTTATTACGGAGACTTGGTGCATAACTCGAAAGCTGTGTACCAGCGTTATCTCAGTTGGTATGACGGCAACCCAGCAAACCTCAATAAATTGCCGCCCACAGAAGTGGGAAAACGATACGTGGAACTTGCTGGTGGTGCTGATGCATTGATTACTAACGCTCAGAAGGCATTCGAAACCGGTGATTACCGCTGGGTCACAGAGCTCTTGAATCACTTGGTATTTGCGGATCCGACCAACACGGCTGCGCGTAACTTGCAAGCTGATGCGATGGAACAATTGGGATACCAGGCGGAGTCATCTACGTTCCGCAATGCGTATCTGATGGGTGCGCAAGAATTACGACAAGGGCCACCAACACCGACACCAATGCCAGTTCGGAACAAAGGATTATTGCTTGCAATGACCATTGAACAACTCTTTGATTCGCTTTCGGTTCGAATGAAGTCCGAAGAGTTGGGCGGAATTTCACTTTGTGTGAATTGGTACTTCACAGACATTGACGAGAAGTGGATTCTTGGTATTTCGAACCGCACGTTGTACGCAACGCCGGGCCGTCATGAAAAATCTGCAGCCGTAACCATTACTCTCACACGCCGCACGATGCTTGATGTCGTTATGCAAGCCACCACATTTGTGGAACAAATCACAGCAGGCACAATCGTCGTTGATGGTGATGCATCAGCCTTGCTCGAAATTTTCGGTAAACTTGACACTGTTACCACCGGATTTGCAATCGTCGAACCATAAATTGGCTCCTTAGACCGCTATCCACCACCAGACCGTGTCGATTCGTTAGAACATAGGTGGGCAGACACTCACCTTTCTAGGGGGCTCCTTATGAAACATTCACGCATTATGGGTGCCGAGGCTTTCGGTACTTTTCTGCTCATGATGGGTGGTCCTGGCACTGCCATTCTTATTCCTGCATTCGACGGCAAAATTTTGATGGTGTCTTTGGCATTCGGACTTTCCCTATTGGTCGCTGCGTATTCCGTTGGTCCGGTGTCAGGTTGTCACATCAACCCCGCTGTCACAATTGGCCTTGCAATCAGCAAGAAAATCGATACAGCGCTGATTCCGTATTACATAGTTAGTCAACTAGTCGGTGCAGCACTTGGTGGTGCTGCAATTCTGGGCATTGCCAATGGAGCCAAAACCGGATTTTCAGTCTCGACCGCCAACTTTGCCGTCAACGGATACGACACCCTGTCACCAAACGGATACAACTACATATCCATGATGTTGGTGGAAATTATTCTCACAGCAGTTCTTGTCTACGTAGTGTTGGCGACAACGAACCCCAAATTTTCTCACGGCTTCGGCGGACTCACCGCTGGCATGACACTTGCCCTCATCCACATGATCAGCATTCCTGTCGACAACACGTCGGTCAACCCAGCACGGTCGTTCGGAGTTGCTATTTTCGCCGGTGGCCAAGCACTGAACCAGTTGTGGGCATTCTTCGTATTCCCCATCATGGGTGCTGTTATTGGGTCAATTCTCTATAAAGCCATTAACGAATAATCCGTATTCCTTTTGGCATGACATGGTTGTCGACATGCCACATACTGTTACGACATGACATCGATTCTTGATATCCCCCGCGTCAATACTCCAATTGGTGGTTGGCACGGCGACATGCCCGGCCCGTTCTTGACTGGTGCGTCAGAACCACTTATCGACGGCGCACCTGATTTGCGCGGGACATGGCGTGCACTTGACATCACCATGAACGGTGAACGCGCACCCACGAATATGCCAATGTGGAAACACGTAGAGCGCATTGAACAAGCCGGCGACCGCGCCATTGTCACTGCAGGTCATGTCATCCATGACTTCCCTCACGTTGATGGCAGTTTTGAAAATGGCTGTCGCGACGTTTTAGAGATGGACCTAAAAACCCCAATGGTGGTGTCGGCAAGTTACGAAGATGGCGTGCTGGTACTGCGCCCGCAAGGATTCCCAGGTATCGAGGTCAAGCGCTGGCGAGAAGAGGAATACCTAATGTGGGAATACCACGGCGCTTTCTCTATGAAGTTGGAGCGCGTAATCTAAAGACCTCACGGAAATGAGGTCGCCATATGGCGCATCGCGTCACTGCCCCAGCTATACAACGAGCACGTCGCCTGCTCGACCAGCGCATCACTCCGTTTATTACTAGCGGGGCCATCAACTTCACCGTTACCGCAACCGAGGAATGGTTTGAATCCCCTGGCTATGACGTTGCTGTTGCATCCCCAGTATCACCATTTGTTATCGGTTCAAAATGGGGCCAAGCATGGCACACACGCTGGTTTCATCTCACAGCAGTTGTGCCAGCGCATCTGGCACACAAAAAAGTTGCTGCCTACGTCGACATCGGTTTCAACCGACATGGTGATGGTTTTCAAACTGAAGCCCTCGCGTACATCAACGGAGAAATTGTTCATGCGATTCAGCCAGATCGACGACTGCTACATCTCGGAGCACACGACGCTGGAACAGAAATTGATATCTGGGTTGAAGCTGCTGCAACACCAATCATTGCCGGTCATGAATATGGCTATGGTCCCACAACTTTTGGTGACCCTGCAACTGCCCCGACGCATTTGGTCTATACATTGCGTGCTGCACAACTGGTTGCTTATAACGCCGCCATAAATGACTTAGCAATTGCACTACACGCAGTGATTGACTTGGCGATTGATCTTCCTGACGACGCCCCGCAACGCGCACGCGCATTTGCCGCACTAGAACAGTGTGACCTTGCACTTGATGTCAACGATGTGACAGGCACGGTTGAAGCCGCGCGTCACACACTTGATGCAGTGTTGGGTGTTGGTAACGGACCATCAGCACACGCAATTACAGCAACAGGTCACGCACATCTCGATACCGCCTGGCTGTGGCCGATTCGTGAAACTCGACGAAAGGCCGTGCGCACATTCGCAAATGCAGTTGACTTGCTCACGAAGAACCCCGATGCCGTGTACTGCCATAGCCAAGCGCAGCATTACGCGTGGGTGGCAGAAGATGCACCAGACATTTTTGCACGCGTTACTGAACTTGTTCGCGAAGGCCGCTGGGAAGTTATTGGTGGCATGTGGGTGGAGACTGACCTCAACTTGCCGACAGGTGAAAGCTTGTTACGCCAACTTGTGCAAGGTCAACGCGCATTCCGCGAGTGGTTTGGGGTTACCTGCTCAGGCGCATTTCTGCCAGACGACTTCGGATACCCCGGATCATTGCCTCAAATTGTCGCTCACGGCGAATGCCATTGGTTCTTTACACAAAAGCTTAGCTGGAATGAAACAAACGCATTTCCTCACCACACGTTCTGGTGGGAAGGAATTGACGGCACGCAAGTCTTCACTCACTTCAGCCCTGTTGATACGTACAACGCAATTATGACGCCCTCCCAATTACGTTTTGCCGAACGCAACTACAAAGATCATGCTGGTTCTTCTCATTCACTTGTTCTTTATGGCCACGGTGATGGCGGTGGCGGCCCGACACAAACAATGATTAACCGTGGTCGACTAGCTTCTGATCTCGAAAATGTTCCCCGCGTTTCTTTTGGCACTGTTGCGGGTTTTTTTGAGAAATCTGAAAAAGAATACGGCACCACTGCACCACGCTGGGTTGGCGAAATGTACTTCGAGAAACATCGTGGCACATATTCAACTCAAGTGGGCACCAAACAGGGCAACCGATCAAGTGAACGCTTACTGCATGAACTTGAGTTGTGGTCAGCGCTTGCTCGTGTTCGCCCACCTGCACTTGACGAACTGTGGCAACACGTTCTGACACAGCAGTTTCACGACATCATTCCAGGTTCTTCAATTGCGTGGGTGCACGATGATGCTGAAGCAATTCACGCTGAGGTCGCTTCCAACATTGAGGCATTGCTGGTGCGAGTCATCCCTGTTGCCAGTGGAGACACTCATATTTTGAATCCGGCTCCAGTGGCGCTTCGCGCAGTCGTTGATATTGATGGAACACCAATGTGGGCAGAATCAGAATCATTCGGTGCAGGTCTCCCTTTTGCAACTCTTCCTGCTGGGGTAGCACCAGTGTCTGCGTCAACTGATGACGACTCAATCACAATTACTAATGGCATTCTCACAGTGTCGTTCAATGTGGATGGGGCAATCACGCGCTTTTCGAACGGTAACCGTGATCTCATCGCCGAGTCATCACGGGCTGAGTTTGTGATGCGACAAGATACTCCCGCTGAATATGATGCGTGGGATATTGACATGACCGATGCCAACGCACCTTCGACCCCGTTGCTCGCTACAGCACCACCTGTGATTGTGGAATCAACTCCACTACGAACCACCGTTGAATGCGGGTTTGCCACTGAAGCGTCTCGCTTTACGATTAGGTTTTCTTTGCGAGCTGGCGCGTCGCAGCTAGATGTTTCGGTTGATGCAGATTGGCATGAACAAGAAAAACGTTTGCAATGGGTTCTTCCCACAGACCTTCGCGCATTACATGCAATTTGCGGTACCCAATTTGGACACGTCTCTCGTGCACGCCACGCAAATACAAGCTGGGATATTGCCCGTTTTGAAGTATGTGCTCATCGATATGTCGCAGTGAGTGAACCATCTTTTGGCGTAGCGATTCTTGCCGATGGTCCTCGTGGTTACGATATTCGTGGAGATGAATTGCAACTCACAGTGTTGCGGTCTCCGAAGTTCCCCGACCCCGAAGCTGATCTTGGCCAGCAACATTTGCAGTGGTCCGTTTCGCTTTTGAACGGTGACCCCATTACAAATGGAATTGAAGACTCTGCGGCGCTTATGGCTCACCCGGTTCGCATTCTCGATGGCGTTCCACGCGTCCCTGCTTCAGTGATTTCACTTGATGTTCCGGGTGCGCTTATCAGTGCCGTCAAGCCTGCCGACGACGGAAGCGACGACATCATTGTGCGTATCTGGGAAACACGCGGTGGGCGAACAAATGGAGTTTTGACTATTGACGGAATGACGGCCGCACAGTCATGTAACGCACTTGAAGATGCTGGTACGCCTCTCAACGTTTCTGCTGATGGAATTCTTGTAATTGAATTGCAACCATTTGAAATTATGACCCTGCGTATTACGCAGGACTGACTACGCAATAGCGCCAAACATCGCCATTAGCGGTATCGCCGCGCGCATGTCACCAGTTGTTCCTTCACCCATACGATTCATTACATAGGCATAGGTCAACTCAGCGTCAAGATCATTCACAACAAGTGAACCACCCCATCCACCCCAGAAACATGCGCGTGGGTTTGGACTAAGGGGCGTGTATTCGGAATTCAATCCATAGCCCATTCCAAATTTCATCGGCACACCAAGAATCAAATCCTGACCAGACATTTGTTCCGTAAACAATGCTTCAACTCCGGCTGCAGATAAGAAACGCTTACCGCCTGCTTCTCCACCATGTGAAATAATTGATTGCACTTGTGCTACCGAGCGCGCATTACCTTGACCGTTTGCTGCAGGACTTTCACATTGACGCCACTCAGGTGTCCATGCAATTTCAGCAGCGATCTTTGGGTTGCTGTAGGTGCGAACAGCAATGCCATCTGGTTCGGCAGTTGGGTCAAGCAAGCTGACGCCCGGAATGACATTAGAAATACGATGGTGATGTTCCTGTGCCGTTCCAATATGAAAATCAGCACCAAGTGGTTCAGCAAAATTCTCACGGAAGAAATTGCCAAGTGATTGACCCGTAACGCGCTTCACAAGTTCACCTATCAAATAACCCTGGGTGATTGCGTGATAACCCGACTGTGAACCAGGTGTCCACCACGGAGCCTGTGCTGCGAGCACAGCTGCACACTTGTCATGGTTGTACAAATCGTCTTGCTCCATGGGTTCTGCCCAACCAGATAATCCGGCCGTGTGCGCCATGAGATGACGAATTTCAATTCCTTCTTTGCCATTCGCTTTGAACTCTGGCCAATACTTGTAGACCGGATCAGTGAGTGAAATTTCTCCGCGGTCAGCGAGTGTGAGCAGTGTGAGAAACATCATGGTCTTTGTTGTTGACCACACATTGACGAGCGTGTCGCTCTGCCAGTCTGATGTACGTTCCATCTCGCGATGGCCACCCCAAATATCGACCACCATCTCGCCCTTGTAGACGACAGCAACTGATGCGCCTACCTCGAAACCATCATTGAAGTTGTTGGCAAATGCCTCACTGACCCCTTCAAAACCAGGCTTTACTTTTCCATGCACAGTGACCACGACTGCCCCCTTTTGTATGACCGGACACTACTGTGAAGGAAGCACGCTGTAGAAAGCGAAGACATAGGGGGAACATGATGGCTGAAAGATTTGAAAACGGATTCGGTGGCATGGTTGCTGTTGTTACTGGTGGTGGCACTGGAATGGGTCGCGAACTTGTTCGCCAGCTCACTGCACAAGGATGTGACGTTGCTACCTGCGACGTAATCGCAGAGAACATGGCAGAGACAATTGCCATCTGTGCAGCAGATGGAAACTCTGGAAAAATTCTTAGCCACATCGCAGACGTGTCGAATGAAGCGCAAGTTCTCGGTTTCCGTGATGCGGTTGCGGCATGGCGACCACATGTCAATGTTCTTTTCAACAACGCCGGAATTGGTGGCGGTGGAAGCATCGTGGAAAACAGTCGTGATCAATGGGACAAAACATTCGGTGTGTGCTGGGGCGGCGTGTACTACAACACTCGTGCCTTTATGGACCTGCTACTTGCTGCACCATTTGGCCATATTGTTAATACAAGTTCAGTTAATGGTTTTTGGGCATCGCTCGGACCAAATACTCCGCACAGCGCTTACAGTGCAGCAAAGTTTGCCGTCAAGGGTTTCACCGAAGCACTGATCACTGATTTCCGTATGAATGCTCCAACATTGCGCGCATCAGTCGTGATGCCAGGTCATATTGGGACTGATATTGCAATTAACTCAAGCAAGTTGCATGGCAATGACCCAGCCACAATGACTGCCGCACAACTAGAGACTGCTCGCGGACGAATGGCTCGCGCTGGCATCGACACCGCAACAGTGTCCGACGATGACCTTCGTGCGTTTATGGCTGCCGGTGCACAAGCGTTCCGCGACAGTGCGCCAATGTCGGCAGCTGAAGCATCTGCATTTATTCTAGAAAGCGTGCAACGTGGCGACTGGCGCATTCTTGTAGGCGATGACGCGGTAATTCTCGACGAGATGGTTCGTGAGAATCCGACAGATGCGTATCTGCCGGATTTTCACGAAAAGATTCAAGCCCGCGGAGCCCTCGGAGCCATTGCTCGCTAGATCGCTGCAAAAGCATACGCATGCAGCAATGAGCCATCGTCGTCGACTAGCGCATGTGCAACATAACGTTCGTTGGCAACGTGAAACTCACTACCAAGACCAGTTCCTTTTGCAACGGTTCCCTCTTGGGCCGCAATGTCAACAAGAAAAGCTTCAATGGCAGCCACATCAATGACAGAGTTTTTCTCTGATTCTGTAACTGGCGAATCGAAAACAATTGAATTGACAAGTGCTTCCCAACTTGCGCGCAAATCGTCAGGGTTAGTGAACAGCTCTAATCCGGCAATCTTGTCACCGTAAGCAACGACTATTCCCGTTTGGCCTTCTGCAGGACCCGTACCCAAAAAATCCTTGACGAGCTCAGAGAGTTCTTGATCGTTCTCAATTGAACCTGCGGCATCTAAATACAAACTTGATGGTGAAGAAAGATGACGCGTGGTTAGCTCTTCTGAGATTGCGTCCCACACTTCGCCCTGATCTGAAAATTTTGTGCCGTAGTTTTCAATGTTTGATTTGACACTGCGACCCTTTGACATACGCATTCTGCGAGAAGCCATGCGCTTTGAATCGCGGAAGGTAGAACCTCCGCTCCATCGTCCAGCTTCCACACAGGACACAGGAATAATGATGGTTGCTCCAGCTGGCACCAAAATAGACACGTTGACCGTGCGCGTTTGACGGCCACCTTCAAGGACTCGTCCGGCAGGAATCAACATGTCAGTTAATCCAGGGTTGTGTACTTGCAGTTCAGGAACTGATGCACCTGTAGCAAGTTCTGAGACTTGCAAAGAATCATCTGCTAACGCTGCGCCATTTGGACGCTTACCTCCGTATACGAGCGGAAATATTGAAATACCATTTCGGTGAATGGGTTGGCCTACTGTGGCTTTTTTTACTAGTTTTATTGACATTTTTTCTCCTTGTTGTCCGGATCCGGGTTGGATCCACAAACAGCAATGTACAGAGATGGTGTGTCACACATAAGGTACTTTTGACCCAAATCCATATTTCATAAGGGTTTAGGAGGAAATATTCAGTAATTGCACTAATAGTTTCATTGCATTGACCGCCTGTTTACCTAGACGTCATCTTCTTGGGCGAGTATTTGATTGTGAACAGCAATTCTTTCAATATTCAGCTTCTTCAATCAATTGGCGCGTACGGATGCGCACTCTCTATCGGCGTTTTCCTCGCTTCCTCATATTCAGGGATTGCCGCTAAGGCCATATTCATAGCGATTCCTGTCATCACTCTCAAGATTGCTCGGCTTCGCACGCGGACCATAGGCGACATCGTCAAGTTCCCAGCCGAAGTGGCAAGCCAATCAACTCATGTGCTCGCCGAACGCGACCTTGATTCGCATTCTCGTTACATCGACATTGTGAGCCAAGCCTCCTGATTTCTCACCCGTCATCACCGCCTAGTGTGTGGAGATGGCGAAGAACATCACACTTGGGTACGGCAGCGGATATTGGGGCAGTGGCCCCCCTGCAAACGCTTTAGAAGCAATTCAAGAAGCTGACCGTCTCGGGTTTGACAGTGTGTGGACTGCTGAGGCCTACGGCAGTGATGCACTAAGTCCCCTTGCGTGGTGGGGATCACAAACAAAAAACATTCGCTTGGGCACCTCCATTATGCAAATGGGTGCGCGCACGCCGGCTGCAACTGCAATGGCAGCAATGACGATGGACCATCTCAGCGGTGGACGATTCATTTTGGGTCTTGGTGCATCGGGGCCACAAGTTGTCGAAGGTTGGTACGGACAACCGTACGAAAAGCCACTTGCGCGCACACGTGAATACGTCGACATCATTCGTAGCATTGTTCGCCGCGACAAGCCAGTGAATTACCGTGGCAAGTTTTACAACATGCCAATTGAAGGCGGAACTGGCCTAGGTAAACCACTAAAGAGCACCGTGCATCCATTCCGTTCCGACATTCCAATTTTCCTCGGTGCTGAAGGACCGAAAAATGTTGCGCTGTCCGCAGAAATTTGTGACGGTTGGTTGCCATTGTTTTTCTCACCAAAAGAAGACGCGTACTACCGTCAATGCCTTAAGGAAGGGTTCGCAAAGAGCGGCGAGGCAAACAAAGCAGATCGCTTTGAGATTGCTGCCACCGTGTCCATCATCATTGGTGAAGATGTGGAGAAATGTGCCGACATGATGCGTCCAATGCTTGCTCTGTACGCAGGTGGCATGGGTGCACGCGGAACTAACTTCCACTTCGAAGTGTTTGCTCGCATGGGGTACGAAGATGTCGCATTGAAAGTGCAAGACCTCTACCTCGCTGGCAAGAAGGATGAAGCTGCCGCTTGTATTCCTTTATCAATGGTGGAAGATGTTGCCCTGGTAGGTCCTATTGAAAAGATCCGTGACGACATGGCCAAATGGCGTGAATCATGCATCACCACGTTCCTTGTAAGTGGGCCGGCACAAGTGCTGTCGAAGTACGCAGACATTATTCACGGCTAATTCAAAGAATTACTACTGCCACACCGACATGAGAGAATAAGACAATGTTTACCCCACCGGAATACCTATCGCCTTCCTCCATTGGGCTCTTTCGTGATTGCCCACAGAAGTTCAAGTTCTCGTACATCGACAAGATCAAGGAACCACCAGCGTGGCACTTGTATCTAGGTTCCTTCGTTCATGAGGTTCTTGAGTATCTCTATAAAGAAGATGCGGAAAACCGCACTCATGAGACGTTGAAGTCCATCGCCGCTGATCGCTGGACCAACCACGAATGGGCCACCAAAGTTGAAGCTCTGGAAGAAAAACCAGGGTCACTGGCTGACTTCAAGCGTGCTGCTTTTGAATCAATGACCAACCTGTGGTCTTTAGAAGACCCTGCAGGTACCGAACTCGACGGCATGGAGCACGAAGTTTTTGCATCTATCGATGGTGTTGCTATGAAAGGCTACATCGACCGCTTTATTTTTGCCGAAGACGGAACCGTGGTGATCTCTGATTACAAGACCGGAAAAATTCCAAACCCCAGGTTCAAATCAGAAGATGACAAGTTCTTCCAGTTGCTTGCCTATGCACTCATGCTTGAAGAATCAGACCAAGAATCAACGTCTCGAGTAGAGCTTCTTTACCTCACACAAAAAGCAAAACATGATCTCACTGTTACCCCGGTAAAACTCAACATTGCCCGCGGTGTCATTGTGGAGACTCGTGAAAATATTGACGCATCATGTGCGACAGGTGAATTCCATTGCAATGTCACGACATTGTGTAACTGGTGCCACTACAAAAAGATCGGTATCTGCCCCGCACACGCAGGAAAGTAATTACTCGTAGACGAGGCAACCATCGTCAAGGTTGACAGTTGGCAGAACATTCTTCTCCAACGTGTAATTCTGGTCGTGCTTCCACTCAGACTTGTCACCTGACTTTGGCATGAGGTGTTGACTACGCATCAGGTAATTCGGATTGAAGTTATCCGGATCCATCCACACACCAATCGACATGTTTGCGTCTTCAGGACGCAATTGTGGAGTGACGCTGTGTACTGCCTTTGTATCCATGTGCTTCAACAAACGAGTAATGAAATCACCCATAATGTCAACGCGCAAGGTCCAGCTGGCACGGAAGTAACCAAAAACCCAGGCAAGGTTTGGTACACCTGTGAACATCATTCCGCGATATGTCACGGTGTCTGCCCAGTTGAGTGGCTTGCCATCAAGTTCAAATGGAATATCGCCAAGAACGCTGAGGTGAAAGCCAGTAGCTGTCACAACGATGTCAGCATCAATGACGGTGCCATCTTTCGTACGCACGCCTGTTGCCGTAAACGTTTCGATTTCATCAGTAACCATTGAGGCTTTGCCTGATGTGATACCAGCGAATAAGTCGCCTTCTGGCACAAATGCAATGCGCTGTTGCCACGGGCGATACTTCGGCGTGAAGTGCTTTCCAATGTCATAACCCTCAGGCAACAATGGCTTGATTCCTTCAAGAAGCGCATCCTTCACCATGTCTGGATATTGAAACGCCATATCGGTAACAGCTTGACCATCAAACAAAACCTTGCGACGAACAATTTCGTGAATCCACTCTTCATTTATTTCAAGTTGACGAAGAGTGTCTGCAAGATCGTTTACATTACGACCCGGGATAAAATATGTTGGGGAACGCTGCAATATGGTGATGTGTTCACAATCTGCTGCCATGGCAGGAACAAGGGTTGCAGCAGTTGCACCAGAGCCGATGACCAATACTTTTTTACCTTTGTAATCAAGATCTTTTGGCCATGTTTGTGGGTGCACAATTTGACCTTTGTATTGGTCCATACCTGGCCACTCTGGTGTGTATCCCTGTGAATGCTTGTAATAGCCCTGACACATCCATAAGAAATTGGCGGTCATCTGGAAGGTTTCACCTTTTGCAAGGTTTGTAACCGTGACGGTCCAGCGTTTGTCACGACTGCTCCATGAAGCCGCTGTGATTTCATGGCGATAGCGAATGTGTTTATCGATGTTGTTTTCAGAAATTACTTCTGCCATGTACTTCTTGATTTCTTCAGCACTTGCAATAGGTGCTGAAGTCCACGGCTTGAAGCGGTACCCGAATGTGTAGAGGTCACTGTCAGAACGGACACCGGGGTATGTGTGCATGTGCCAGGTGCCGCCGAATGTCTCGTACTTTTCCAAGATGGCAAACGACTTACCCGGTGCCTGCTCTTGCAAGTGATATGCGGAACCAATTCCAGATATTCCAGCGCCAACAATCAGTACGTCTACGTGCTCGGTTTTCCCTGCGGTTGGGGCGTTGATTGTGTCTGCCTGAGTCATGGGGCCTCCTCGATTGGCTTCTCCATATTGTATGTTCCTCTCCCTCTCGGGCAAATAGTCCGACTTTGGCATTGGGTCACCTAACAATCGCGCAAGCCCGCCCCACTATGATGAGAAACGAGAGGGGTTCTGATGTTCGACCTACTTATTCGCGGTGGCACTGTTGTTGATGGCACTGGTGCGCCAGCACGAGTCGCCGATGTTGCTGTAAGGAACGGTCGCATTGTGCAAGTTGCAGCCACCATCGTTGGTGAAGCTGTAGAAGAAATTGATGCCACAGGAAAACTTGTCACCCCTGGGTTCATCGATATTCACACTCATTACGACGGTCAAATTAGTTGGGACACCTTGCTCGAACCATCAAGTGGTCACGGCGTTACCACGGTTGTCGTCGGCAACTGCGGTGTTGGTTTTGCACCTGTTCGCCCAGGTCGCGAAGAGTGGCTTGTGCAACTCATGGAAGGTGTGGAAGATATTCCCGGCACTGCACTTCATGAGGGCATCAATTGGGAGTGGGAAACTTTCCCTGAGTACCTAGACGCCATTGATTCACGGAATTACTCCATGGACATTGCTGCATACGTTCCTCATGGTGCTGTTCGTGGCTATGTCATGGGTGACCGCGGTGCGCGCAATGAGGATGCAACACCACAAGACATCGCTGAGATGGCAGCCATCGTGCGTGAAGCACGTGAGGCCGGTGCTGTTGGTTTCTCCACCAGTCGCACCATGGGACACAAAGCAAGAGATGGACAACCTGTTCCCGGAACATTTGCAAGCAGTACTGAGCTCAATGCATTAGCCGATGCGCTGGTTGCTGGTGGTGGAGGCATTTTCGAAATTGCTCCCGAGGTTTTGCCAGATGGTGGCGATCAACCAACGATGGGTATGACCGAAGAACTGCAATGGATGGGTGACCTTGCGTTGCGCACGGATTTGAAAGTCACGTACCTGTTGCTGCAATACGCCACCATGCCAGACACATGGAAGCAAGCTCTTGACTATTCATCCATGATTATGGAAAAGGGCGGATACCTGCGTCCGCAAGTTGCAGCGCGACCCTTCGGAATGATGGTGTGCTGGGCGGCGTATCACCCATTTGCCAAACGACCAACATTCATTTCACTTGCAGCGTCATTATCACTAGCTGAGTTGCGCGCCGAATTGGCAAAGCCATCAGTGCGAACAGAAATTTTGTCAGAGGCTGATGAACCGGTGAATTCTGCTGTGCAGTTCGATGGACTTGGACCAGCACTGGGAATGATCCCCCACTTGATATACGCCATGGGCGACAACGTTGATTACGAACCAACTCCTGCAATGTCTGTCAAGGCACTCGCCGACGCTGCCAGCGTTTCAACGTTTGAGATGGCCTATGACTTACTGAACGAAAATGGTGGCACCGCATCACTCATGTTCCCCACATTGAACTATGTCGGCGAAAACCATGACGTCATTTACGAAATGCTCACGCACCCCGCGGCTATCAATGGTCTCAGCGACGGTGGTGCACATGTCCGCATGATCTGCGATGCCTCTATTCCTACCTATTTATTGACTCACTGGGCTCGCGACCGTGATCGTGGACCAAAACTCAGCATTGAAGAAGCAGTACGTATCCAAACAACCGCTACCGCCGAGGTGATTGGCCTTTCCGATCGTGCGCAAGTTGCCGAAGGCATGCGCGCTGA
>SHUR01000050.1 GCA_009694565.1 Ilumatobacteraceae bacterium
GACAACCCAACGTATGGAGCCTGAGGATTTAATGGTCGATTCAGGACTTCAGCCACATGGTTGCTGACAGCGGTGAGACGATCGAGGTGTCCCTCTGGCAAACAACGAAAGCCCATCTTCAATTCAAGGTTCGGGATGACGGTTGTGAGATTGGTATTACCCGTGCGTTCCCCTAGCCCGTTCAATGTGCCTTGCACGTGGCGAACACCAGCCATGACAGCTGCCATTGAGTTAGCAACTGCACACCCAGTGTCGTCGTGACAATGGATGCCTAATGTTGCGTCGTTACCGACAAAAGCTTTGACCTTTGTAACAATTTCAGCAATCTCATGAGGCAATGAACCACCATTTGTATCGCACATCACCAAGTGAGTTGCACCCTTCATTACTGCAGCGCTAACCACTCGCATTGCAAATTCCGGATTGTTCTTATAGCCGTCGAAGAAATGTTCAAGGTCAACCATCACTTGACGGCCATTGCCAGTCAAGAACTCCACTGAATCAGCGACCATCAGTTCGCCTTCATCAAGAGTTGTCTGCAATGCCTCAATGACATGGTAATCCCATGACTTGGCCACTATGCACACCGCCGAGGTGTTGGCGTCAAGAAGATTGCGTAATGTCGCATCATCGTCGACTTTGCCTTTTGGACGACGTGTGGAGCCAAACGCCACCAATGTTGAATGCTTCAACTTCAGTTCAGTCGCCGCACGCGCAAAGAATTCAATGTCTTTCGGGTTCGCACCTGGCCAGCCACCTTCAATGAATTGCACGCCGAGGTAATCAAGTTGTTCAGCAATGCGAAGTTTGTCTTCAACAGTTGCCGATACCCCCTCTACTTGCATGCCGTCGCGCAGTGTGGTGTCGAATGCTTCGACTAGTTCTGGTGTGTGTTGTGTGTTCATGTGAGTGTTCTTCTTTGGGGTCGTCTGGTTCGAAATTTTGGGAATGAAAAAGCCGCCCTTCAGGCGGCTGAAACGCGCACGTCGGAGACCGGCGTGCGCTAACGAATAATGATGATCGACACAGCCGCGCCGACGAGGCGGCAAGAAGTGCTGGCGATTGACATGCCAACAGTCTTGCGCCTTCCGATGCCGTTCGTCAACCCCCCCGCCCAACTTCTTCAAAGATCTTTAACACGGACCAGAAAACTCAAAAAGTCGAGATTTCGCGCTCCCCTGCTTCACTCAGTGCCGTTTTGTCAGTTGCCTCCAGAGGCGCTGGGCAGCGTGGGAATTCATAAACGGACGAACCGCGCGGTACACACGGCCAGGCACGACTACTACCTTGTTGCGACGAAGGCCCTTCATCCCTGCCTGCACCACAGTGTCTGACGAGATCCACATCCACCCTGGGACCTGCTTTTCAAGATGAGCCAATCCGGCTCGTTCATGCAAGTTGGTGTGGACGTATCCGGGGCACAAGACACATACACGAATTCCGAATCGTTCGGTTTCTGCAGCCAAACTCTGACCATAAGCAGTGACGAATGACTTAGACGCTGCATACATTGCCGAATTAGGCATTGTGATTAGCGAAGCGATACTGGAGACGATCAGAATGTCACCGGACCCTCGTTGTGTCATTGCAGGAACAAGTCCTTCAAGTAACTGAGCAACTCCAACACCAAGCAGGTAACTCATCTGTTCGAGATCAGCCCACTCTCTTGTGCCCACTCGCCCCGCAATAGTGACTCCAGCATTTGCAACTACAACATCAGGTTCAGGGCACACACCCAAAACACTCGCCACTCCATCAGATTCCGACAGGTCTGCAACACAAATCTCACAGCTTGCACCAGCAGCGATGACCTCTTCGCTTACTAACGTCAGTTGATCGATATCACGCCCAACAAGAACAAGATCAAATCCAGCTTCTGCGTAGTACTTAGCGAAAGCTTTTCCAATGCCCGACGATGCGCCGGTGATTAGCGCAGTAGGTCGCATCACGGCAATCCTATTTGGTTCTGTCTTGCCACTCTTTCATCGATGCCATACCGAAAAGGGTTGCGCCCGTGAAAACAATAATAAAAATCACTGCGCCAAACGAAAAAAGTGTCACCTCGGACATTTATGAATCCTTTGAGCCAGCAAGAAGAAAAGCGCCAAGCGCCAAGATTGATGGCACCCAGACGCCTACATAAATTCCGTTCAGTTTGTCCGTTTGGTCGTTACCGGCGAAATACAACGAAATACTCAGCGCAAGGCTTGCTGCGGCTGAAACAAGCACTGATGCTTGAAGAATAACTTTTGGTTTCATTTAGCAAAACTACCACCAGAAATGCTTAAGGGCAGGTACGCAATTGCGCACCTGCCCTTAAGACTGAATTAATTAGTTGTTAGTGAGAGTCGCCAGAGCGTGCTTTGGCGATGTTCAGAATCATTACTCCGTACAGTGCCTTTGAGGTGACGTCTGCCAGGGTGTAAACAACCTGACGCGCCGTCTCGACACCTTCGGTGACATCGAAAAGAACTGGCAGTAAAAAGCCGATTGGATAGACCATCCATGTGACAAGTAGCACAGTTGTGGCTTGTGTGATTGAAGTTGCAACATCTCCGGTCTCGCGACCCTTCGCAGCCTTCAGTTCTCCTGCAAGTGTCACCAAGATATAGATGAACGGAATCATTGCCATGATCCAGAAAGTCCACTTTGTTCCATCGTCCGATGCGACTTCGCCAGGGTAACCGAGCCCGATCATCAAGGCCGATGCTGGTACGAGACGAGTCATCAACATCTTACGACGATCGCGAGCGACCCCGAGAACGATGAGAAGTTCAATCACAAGAAGTGGCACAGTGATGAGCCAGTCAGCGTAGCGATAGCCCTCGTTGACTTGTCCGTCGTGCCATGCACCCATGATTCTGTAGTAGTGGTAGCCGGCAATTCCGACAACAACTGCCGAAACAGCCACACCACTTTGATATTGCTTTGCAACTGACTTGATTTGCGTCAAGAAGTACACGAATGCACCAAGCATGACAGCAGTACCAAATGACAACGCATTAAATACGAGTTGATTCAAGTCGGTGTCTTTGAAAACTGAGATAGATTCCATTTTCCCCCTTTAAAGGTGACGCGCCAATTTGGTCCGTCCATGAAAAAGTATCAGGTCTCACCCACGTGATGTGACATCAGGCATCCGCCTCAGATCGCTTCAACAGCGCGGCCAAATCTCCAACTCTGGGCCGATACGGGCCGATACGGACCGATTTAGGCCAATTCGCACCACTTCTTGTAGTGGTGAACCTGACCCCGTACTGCCTTGGCATAGAGCCCGGCAATCGCGGTGGTGATAGGTCCCGGGCAGGGCACTTCGCGGTCATCGACCGAGTTGATAGCACTGACTTCGGCGGCTGTTCCGCAGCAGAAAATCTCTTCTGCGATATACAGATCTGAGCGAACAATGTTCTCGACCCGCATCTCATAACCAAGCTCGGCGGCAATCTGTGCGACGCAGTCTTGTGTGATGCCCTCGAGAGCGCCAGCTGAAAGCGGCGGAGTAAGAATGACGCCATTACGCACCACGAATATATTTTCTCCGGTGCACTCACTAACAAAGCCTTGCGGGTTCAACATGATTGCTTCGTCGTATCCGGCCTTCAAAGCCTCAACTTTGGCAAGTGATGAGTTCACGTAGTTACCAACAGTTTTTGCTGCAGGTGGCATGGTGTTGTGGTCAAGACGTGTCCACGAAGAAATCTTCATACGAACACCTTTTGTTAGCGCATCTTCACCCAAGTAAGCACCCCATGGCCAGCACGCAATGGCAACATCAACGACACACGGCAGTGGGTTGAGGCCCATTTCGCCGTATCCGTAATAGGCAAGTGGACGCACGTAACAAGAAGGAAGACCTGTTGAACGAACTACTTCTTTAGTAGCAGCAATTAGTTGCTCTGGTGTGTAAGGAATTTCCATCCCAAGAATTTTTGCACTCTTGAACAAACGATTGATGTGTTCGGTAAGACGGAACACTGCAGGACCTTCAGAAGTTTCATACGCACGAATGCCCTCAAACACACCAGTGCCGTAGTGAAGGGTGTGCGTCAGAACATGCACTTGAGCCTTGTCCCAATCGACAAGTGTTCCGTTCATCCAGATTTTCGGTGTAGGTACGAGAGTAGGCATATTGCTCCTAAGTGAGGTGGTGAAAGATTACTTGCCTGCAACGATTGCTGCGATGGCATTTCCAATGTCGACGGTTGAGCCTGTTGGTGCAGTGTCACACGCTGCACGAATCCGATCAGCAGCAGTTGATTCATTCAGAAAATCAAGCATGAGTGCTGCAGACAGGATTGCTGCGGTGGGGTTTGCTTTGCCAGTGCCCACTATGTCTGGCGCTGACCCATGGGATGGTTCAAACATTGAGGGGCCAGTACGGGCAGGGTTCAAGTTGGCAGATGACGCAAGACCGATACCGCCACTCACTGCGCCACCAAGGTCTGTAAGAATATCGCCAAACAAGTTGTCGGTCACGATGACGTCGTAACGATGTGGGTCTTCAACAAAATAGATGCACGCAGCATCAACATGGTTATACGCAGTACCGACGTGAGGAAACTGCGCTGCAACCTCATTGAATGTGCGTTGCCACAGATCTCCAGCAAACGTCAGCACATTAGTTTTATGCACCAAGGTGACGTGCTTGCGTTCGCGCTTTGCGGCAAGTTCGAATGCATAACGAATGCACCGCTCAACACCGTGCCGCGTATTCACACTTCCCTGCGTTGCAATCTCATATGGTGTGCCACGACGTAAAACGCCGCCTTCACCAACATATGGCCCTTCAGTGTTTTCACGAATGACAACAAAATCATGAGGAGTCACATGGCCTGGCCCAGTGCCGACAAACGGACGTTGGTTGACATAGAGGTCTAGGTCAAAGCGCATCTTCAACAAAAGCCCGCGCTCAATAATGCCAGGGGGAACGTCTGGCGTGCCGACAGCCCCCAATAAAATGGCATCGAAACTTCGCAGCTGATTCAGGACCTCGTCAGACAAAATCTCGCCATCGCGCAGGTAACGCATGCCACCCAAGTCAAAGTCCGTTGTGTCGATTGCCACCCCTGTGGCGCGCACCACTTTCACGGCCTCAGCCGTGACTTCAGGACCGATTCCGTCTCCGCCAATGAGTGCGATGCGATGTGCCATAAGGAGACCATCGTAGAAGGCACAGGTAGCCTTCTCCTCATGGCAAAGCACCTCCTCTCTCAAGCGACCTATGCCCGGCTCGAGGTCGAAATAGCACACCTTGAACATGACGTCCTGCCGGAAGTGGCTGACAAAATTGGTCGGGCACGCGAAATGGGCGACTTGAAGGAAAATGGCGATTATCACGCTGCCAAGGACGAGTACGGCATGTTCAATGATCGCAAGAACCTTTTGTTGTCCATATTGGAGGACTCAGAACTTGCAACTCCGCCTGCAGATGGCGAAGTGGGAGTCCTTTCCACTGTCACCATTTTATTTGATGGCGACGACGAAGACGATGCTGAGACATACCTCATTGGCCACATCGAAGAAAAGCGCACAGAACAAGGCATCGAAGTCATGAGTCCCGTCTCACCAATTGGGTCAGCACTACTTGGTCGCAAAGAAGGACATGCAGTCAGCATCACACTTGAAAACGGTGCAAAAATCTCCGTCACCATTCTGAAGGTTGTCAACTGAGCGAATATTCCATTCCACTGTTGCCCCCTGGCCACACATTGCATCTTCCCGGAAGGGGCACAACGTTTTACCGCGAGATCGCTGGTCCAGTCGGAGCCCCCACCGTTGTGTTGTTGCATGGGTGGACGGCTACTGCTGACTTAAATTTCTATTTGTGTTACGAAGAACTGGGTAAACACTTTCGTGTCATTGCTCTAGACCATCGTGGCCACGGACGCGGCATCAGATCATCGCAGTCATTTCGCCTCGCCGACTGTGCTGATGATGTTGCAGCAGTCATGGACCAACTGGGAATTGCAACATTTATTCCTGTCGGATACTCCATGGGTGGCACCATCGCGCAACTGATGTGGAAACGTCACGAGCACCGCGTGCGCGGTTTAGTACTTGCAGCAACCGCTGGGCATTGGGCGACATCTCGTCAAGAACGATTGATGTTTTCCTTACTCACCGGATTCGGTGGACTCGCACGCATCACTCCCCCATCGATTCAACAAGCTATTAGTGATCGCATGTACCTGTCACGAAAGACAATGACATGGGAACCATGGGCTGCTCTCCAGATTGCAAGCCATGACTGGCGCAGCATTCTTGAGGCAGGTTCTGCGCTTGGTCGATTTGATTCGCGGAAATGGCTACCGGATGTCGATGTTCCGACATCTATCGTCATCACGACTGAAGATCAAGTTGTTTCATCCCGACGCCAACGAACACTTGCAAGTCTAATTCCAGACACTCATGTTTTTGAGATATCTGGAAACCATGACGCTGTCTACGCACAAGCTTCTGAATTTGTGCCGCTACTTGTCAACGCGTGCCTCGCAGTACATCACGACGCACTAAACAAACAGGGAATTCCGAGAGATTTATGAGTTCAAAGGCCATACAACTGCGCTCGCGCTGGCGACGCAACAGTCGACTCCTGCGTCTCGGAGCTCGCGTCGGTCTCGGGCACGCAGGCACTACTGCTCGGAAAGTGTTCGCTGGTGCAGAACGTAAAGAACAATTATCTCGTTCTCGTGAGTTGAAAACCGCACAACAAGTTGCTGATGAATTGGGCAACATGAAGGGCGCACTGATGAAGGTGGGCCAGATGGCCAGTTACCTTGACGATGGGCTTCCCGAACCAATGAGAATGGCGTTGTCCCAATTACAGTCAAACGCCCCACCAATGGCTGTCGAGCTAGTTCATATTGAAATCGAACGCGAACTTGGTCGTTCGATTGATGAGATTTTTATCAAGTTTGATGACGAGCCAATTGCTTCGGCATCTATTGGTCAAGTACATCGTGCAATCATCCGCCTCGCCGATGGCACAGAAAAGGCAGTCGCGGTGAAAGTGCAATACCCCGGGGTCGGAGAAGCAATTGATTCTGACTTGCGCACTGCAGACCTATTGGGCGCCATGCTTGCCTTCGGATTCAAATCATTAAATCCTGAAGACATGGTTGCTGAAATCAAGGATCGCCTGCGAGAAGAACTTGACTACAAGAACGAAGCTGCAAATCAGCAGATGTTCGCGGACTTTTATAGGAACCATCCATTCATTCATGTTCCCGAAGTTCTGCATGAATATTCCACGAAGAACATTTTGGTCACCGAGTTAGTCACCGGCCATACGTTTGCTGAAGTATGTGAATGGTCACCAAAACAGCGCGACATGGCAGGCGAAGCAATCTTTCGGTTTGTGTTTCGCAGTTTGTATCGCTTCCGGGCCTTCAACGGTGATCCGCATCCCGGCAATTACATCTTTCACGGAGATGGCAGAGTTACATTTCTTGACTTCGGACTGATTAAACATTTCACTCAAGATGAAATGCTGATGTTCCAGTCAATGGTCAAAGCCGCTGTTATCGATAACGACATGGACACATACCGACAAGTGATTGAAGATGCAGGCATGCTGCAACTCGATGCGCCTTTCACCACACAGGAATGTGGCGAATACTTCTCACATTTCTACGAGCCAGTACGTGAATCACGAGTGATGGAGTGGTCGAGTACGTATGCAACATCCATTGTGCGTCACACGTTCGACCGCACGTCGGCTATCGCCCAATACGCAACAGTCCCGAAGTCGTTCGTATTTATCCAACGCATCAACTTGGGTCTCTATGCACTTCTTGGGCAATTACGCTCCAGCGGCAATTATCGAGGTATTTCCGAAGAACTGTGGCCGATGACCAATGCTGCACCGTCAACCACTATGGGTGAAGCCGAAGCGAAATGGCTTGCATCGCGCGCTTAGATAATCGTTTGAAAGTCAAGACCAATATCAAGAATTGGGGATGAATGAGTGAGTCCGCCAACACTGATGAAATGCACACCTGTTTCAGCAACTGATCGAGCATCAGCAATAGTGAGTCCACCACTTGCTTCCAACAGCACGGCGTGTCCTGTCGTTGCAGTGTGACGTTGTGAAATCGCCACAGCCTCTTTCATCAGATCTGATGGCATGTTGTCCAACAACACAACATTTGCACCTGCGTCAAGTGCAACCTGTAATTGCACAAGAGTGTCTACTTCTATCTCAATCGGCAAGGTGTCTGCGAGAGCGCGCACCATGGCGACGGCTTCGGCCACCCCACCTGCGGCAACTATGTGGTTGTCCTTCACTAGAGCAGCGTCACTAAGACTCATTCGGTGGTTCTGACCGCCGCCGCAGCGCACCGCATATTTTTCAAGTGCACGTAGGCCAGGTGTTGTCTTACGTGTGTCGCGAATAATTACGCCGGTGCCAGCCACGGCATCTACCCACGCAGCTGTAGCCGTAGCAATGCCTGACAAATGGCACAACAAATTCAGTGCGGTGCGCTCTGCTGTCAACAACAATTGCGTCGGCGCCTCTATTTTCATCAAGACATCACCTACGTGCACTCGTTCACCGTCATTATGAAAATACTCAATAGAGCTTGCATGATGGCCGCACACCATCTCGATCACGGCGGCTGCGATGACTAAACCAGACACGCAACCGTCGCCTCGTGTTCCGAATGTGGCCATACTGCGCTGTTCGAAAGGGACAGTTGCAACGGATGTGACATCAATACCGCCATCCAAGTCTTCCAAGATCGTGTTCTCTATGACATCTTCGATGTACAAAGGATTCAGACCACCAGCTATCAACAAGGCACCTGTTTCGCTTGTGAGCGAATACATCTCCATCACTTCACTTCAATCTGGCCATCGACAATGCGGCACGACAAATGATGATTCCATGAATCGCTCGGCGCATCAAAATCTATGCGCCTGTGGCAACCACGACTTTCTGTACGCGTCTTTGCCGCCTCCACTACTGCCATTGCAATAGTAAGCATGTTGGTCGCTTCAAATGCTTTACGAGTAGGCACCACCGATGCCGACATATTTGATGACAGCGTGTTCAAGATGTTTGAAGCCGATTCAAGTCCTTCTGGAGTGCGTAGGACGCCCACGTACTTCGACATTGCAGATCGCAGTGCTGTTCGGTGATACGAATCAATCAATGCGCCAGGGGTTTCTGTGTCGTCGGACGTAGCAGCTGGCGGCAACGACCAACTCAAAGCGCGGCCAACGCGCGTTCCAGCGACAACGCCTTCAGTAAGACTGTTTGAAGCAAGTCTGTTGGCGCCGTGCACACCTGTGCATGCGGCTTCGCCAACAACATACAAACCTTGTAACACCGTCGTACCGTTTAGCGTTGCGCGAACGCCACCACACACGTAATGAGCAGCAGGCGCAACAGGAATCAATTCAGTTCGTGGGTCAATACCCGCATCAAGGCATGAAGCAGTGATAGAGGGAAATCGCTCCTCAAATTTTTCAATATGACGAGCATCCAGATATACATGGTCATCTACACCCGCGGGCGCTTGTGACATACGCTCACTGATTGCTGCGGCAACAATGTCGCGTGGGGCAAGATCTTCTTGTGGATGCACCCCTTTCATCACGCGTTTTCCTGCTGCATCTAAAAGAATGCCGCCTTCTCCACGTACTGCTTCGCTGATTAATGCTTGCTGACCTGTTGCCTCACTTCCACGCCACAAAACTGTTGGGTGAAACTGAATAAATTCAAGACCGCTTGCCTCTAACCCCGCGCGCAAAGCAAGCGCAATGCCGTCACCCGTGACAGCTGACGGGTTTGATGTTGATGCATACACCTGTCCGTAACCGCCGGTAGCGATGATGACTGCGCGAGCATTCACAATGCCGACGCTTTGTACGCCACCACTGCTGTCAAGCATCGCAACTTTTATTCCAGTCACTGCCCGCGTGCCATCAGATGTATGGCCGATTACAAGATCAAGACCAAAAGCGCGTTCCACCACGTGCACACCCGCCAGGCGCACCGATTCATCAAGGGTTCGTTGCACTTCAGCACCTGATTGGTCACCACCAGCATGAACAATGCGGCGATGCGAATGACCACCTTCGCGTGTCAGTGCAACACCTTCATGTAGGCCCGGATCAAATGATGCACCCAACTGCATGAGATAACGAATTGCAGTGGGGGCTTCGGTTGCCAATGTGCGCACGGCTTGTTCATCACATAAGCCAGCACCCGCATCAAGTGTGTCTTGAACATGATTTTCAATAGAGTCATTTGGGTCAAGCACTGCTGCAAGCCCGCCTTGCGCCCAGTTCGTACTTCCTGCGTCGAGAGTGTCCTTTGTTATGAGAAGAACATCACGCACAGGACGCATTGCGAGCGCCGCTGATAATCCGGCAGCGCCAGAACCAAGAACAACAACATCAGTCTCTACCAACCACGTTGGTTCGGGAGCTGCCAGTTGGCTGGGAACGCGATTATTCGCCGACACGAGAGGGTGTGCCAATTGCGATCATGCGCTCAACAGACAGGCGTGCTTTGTCTGCGATGTCACGTGGAATATCAACAACATCGTTTCCATACATCAACGAATGTTCGAGTTTTTCAGGCGTGATCATCTTCATGTATTTGCAGACTGCAGCACGATTAACGGCTTGAAATTCAGTCGTCACATTGATTTTGCGTAATTGATGAAGCATTCCCGTCTCTGTAGCGACAAGAACCTTTCTCGCTTTCGTAGTACGTGCTGCTTCCAACATCGCACCGGTGGAAAGAATATGTGTCCGTTCTGCGGGTACTACGCCTTCGCTTGCCAAGTACAGAGCACTAGTGGCGCATCCGCATTCGGGGTGAACATACAATTCTGCGTCCGGCTCGGCTTCCACCATGGCTTTTAGATCTTGTCCATTGATGCCGGCATGCACATGACACTCACCCATCCAGATGTGCATGTTGGAACGCTTTGTTTGGCGTTGCACATGAGCTCCCAAAAATTGATCAGGGCAAAACAAGATGGGCGTATCAATAGGAATTGATGCGACAACTTCCACCGCATTTGAACTGGTGCAACAAATATCTGTCTCGGCTTTTACTGCAGCGGTGGTATTGACATAACTGACAACTACAGCGCCAGGATATTGAGCCTTCCATTCTCGTAATTGCTCCGCGGTAATTGTTTCAGCCAACGAACAGCCAGCTCGCTCA
>SHUR01000051.1 GCA_009694565.1 Ilumatobacteraceae bacterium
TGCGCCACGACGAGCAAATGCCTCACGCATCATGTGCACTGCAGACAAATCACCGCTGACTGCAGCAAGTGCTGCAACTTGTGAGACGTTGGCAACGTTTGACGTGGCATGCGATTGGAAGTTTGTTGAAGCCTTCATGATGTCTTTCGGTCCAATCATCCAGCCAACACGCCAACCAGTCATTGCATACGTTTTTGCAACACCATTCACGATCACACACTGGTTTGCAAGTTCAGGAACAAGCGTTGGCATTGAAGTGAATTTGTGTTCACCGTATGTGAGGTGTTCATAAATTTCGTCGGTAACGACCCAGACTTTGTTCTTCACTGCCCATTCACCAATAGCGCGCACTTCAGCTTCTGGATACACAGAACCACTTGGGTTGTCTGGTGATACAAACAACAACACCTTTGTTCGTGGAGTGAGAGCCTTGTCTAGTTGTTCAACAGTGACACGGAATCCATTTTTTTCTTCTGTGTCGATAATGACAGGTACTCCCCCAGCCAATGTGACGGCCTCTGGGTAGGTGGTCCAAAATGGTGCAGGGCAGATGACTTCATCGCCCGGATCACAGAGCGCAGCAAATGCGGTGAACACGGCGTGCTTGCCGCCGTTCGTAATGAGTACTTGATCTGCTGTGCATGCAAAGCCACTGTCACGCATTGTCTTGACGGCAACTGCTTCGCGCAGTTCTGGCAAACCAGCAGCCGGTGTGTATCGCTGATACTTCACTTCGCGACATGCCTTGACGGCTGCTTCCACGATGTGTTCGGGGGTGGCAAAGTCGGGCTCGCCGGCTCCGAAACCGATGACATTCAGACCTTGGGCTTTCAGGGCCTTGGCCTTGGCGTCGACCGCCAAAGTGGCTGACTCGGCAATGGCGCCGAGACGAGCAGAAACACGTCGCAATTCTTGTGGAGCAGGCATAAGTGAAAGGATTACACGATGAGCGATAAGAACCAACTCGATTTTAAAATTCCCCAACAACTTCTTCCTCTAGACGGCCGATTTGGGTGTGGACCCTCCAAAGTTCGCCCTGAACAGCTACAGGCAGTCATGTCTCGCATGACATCGGTGATGGGCACCTCGCACCGTCAGGCGCCCGTGAAGAACATCGTGGGCTCTGTACGCGACGGCCTGTCTTCGTTGTTCTCCCTTCCCGCAGGTTGGGAAATTGTCATGGGGAACGGCGGCTCAACGGTGTTCTGGGACGTCGCTACCTTCGGCCTTATTCGCGAACGAAGCCACCACCTCGTGTTTGGTGAATTCTCATCCAAGTTCGCAGAAGCATCTGCTGCTGCTCCTCACTTGGCTGACCCAGTAGTTGTGACTTCAGATACCGGCACTCACCCAACACCTGCGAATGATGCAACGTGCGATGTGTATGCGTACCCACATAATGAAACATCGACCGGTGTTGCAATGACGCCAGTTCGTCCTTCGAAAGACGGACTAGTCGTTGTTGATGCAACATCTGCAGCAGGTGGCCTCATGTGGGACCCAGCCAATGTTGATGTGTATTACTTCGCTCCACAAAAGTGCTTTTCATCTGACGGCGGTTTGTGGCTAGCAGCATGTTCACCAGCAGCCATTGAACGTATTCGTGAGGTCAAAGCATCAAAACGTTGGATGCCAGCGTCACTTGACTTGTCAATTGCTCTTGATAACTCTGTAGCAAACCAGACATACAACACTCCGGCGCTTGCCACTCTCATCATGTTGGACGAACAAGTGAAATGGCTCAATTCAAACGGCGGTTTATCATGGGCGGCAGCTCGCACTGCTGAATCAGCACGCAATATCTACTCATGGGCAGAGGCTCGTGAATTTGCATCGCCATTCGTGGCAAACCCCGCAGAACGATCAAATGTTGTGGCGACTATAGATATTGATGGCGTTGACGCCAACACCATCAGTGCCATCCTGCGCGCCAATGGCGTCGTGGATACGGACAGTTACCGCAAATTAGGCCGCAACCAGTTGCGTGTCGGCATGTTCCCCGCCATTGACCCATCTGACGTGGCCGCATTATCTGCCTGCATTGACGTAGTGGTTGACCATCTTCGTTCGTAGATTGAACATTAATGCCCATCAACGTTGACGAAGTTCTAGAGACATATTGGGATGATCTCGCACCACTGCGTAACCCCGTCATGCTCATTGCGCTGCGTGGATTATTCGATATTGGTGGCGTAGCAACATCCGCGCTCGATTGGATGCTGAAAGAACGCGACGCAACAGTCGTTTCTGATATCGACCCGGACCCATTCTTTGACTTCACACAAGAACGCCCTGAACAAGTCATTGACGAAGACGGTGAACGTCAAATTCAGTGGCCCGAAAATGACTTCATGATTATTCGGTACCCAGAAGGTGCCCGCGACATGATCGTTCTGAATGGTGTCGAGCCTCATGTCTCGTGGGCAACATTCTCTCAGTGCATCGTTGAAGTAGCTCGCGGACTTGGTTGCAACCTTGTTGTCAGCCTCGGTGCTGCCGCCGAACAAACTCCGCATACTCGCGTACCACTTGTTGTTGGTAGCACTACCAACGAAGAACTTGCATCACGACTTGGTTTAAGCCGTCCGCAATATCAAGGCCCTACAGGTGTTGCTGGCGTTATGTTAAGCGCGCTTGATGACGCACACATTCCTAGCATCAGCCTTCGTGTCGGCGTGCCCCACTACCTCATGCATGCACAACACCCGAAGAGTGCAGCCGCATTACTTCAGCACCTGCAACATGTTCTTGGTATTCCTACTGATCACCAGAACCTTGTCGACGAAATTTCACGTTGGCAAGAACTGCATGACGCAGCAGTTGAAGGCGACCCAGAAGCATCGGCGTATGTCACCATGCTCGAGCAACGTTACGACCACGCGGTGGAACGCAATATGCCAAGCGGCGAAGACTTAGCCGCAGAACTCGAAGAGTTTCTGCGCGGCCAAGCCGACGACAACTAGTTATTTGATGGCTGCAAAGCCCAATGCAAGGTCAGCCACGATGTCATCAATTGACTCAAGGCCAACGGACAAACGAATCAGACCTGGTGTTACACCAGCTGATGCTTGTTCTTCTGGCGTCAACTGGCTGTGCGTGGTTGATGCTGGGTGAATCACCAGGCTGCGCACATCACCAATGTTGGCAACGTGGCTGTGCAACTTGAGTGCTTCAACAAACTTCTTACCGGCTTCAACGCCACCCTTGATTTCGAACGCAAGAACTGAGCCGTAGCCCTTTCCACCGAAGTACTTCTTTGCACGCTCATGCCACGGAGATGTTGACAAGCCTGCGTAGTTGATGCTCTCAACACCCTTTTCCTTCTGCAAGTACGCAACAACCTTGTCTGCATTTGACCAGTGACGATCCATCCGCAATGACAATGTCTCAACGCCTTGCAAGATTGCCCAAGAGTTGAACGGGCTTGCAGACATACCGAGGTCACGCAACATTTGTACGCGTGCCTTGATGATGTAGGAACCTGCACCCAGTGCTGGCCAGTATGAAAGACCGTGGTACGACGGATCTGGTTCAGTGAAGTTGGGAAAGCGACCACTTGCTGCAAAGTCGAACTTTCCACCATCGATGATTGCGCCGGCGATTGAGTTGCCGTGACCACCAAGGAACTTTGTTGCAGAGTGAACAACAATGTCTGCACCCCACTCGAGTGGACGAATTCCGTATGGAGTTGGCACTGTGTTATCGAGCATCAAAGGAATACCGTGATCATGCGCAACTTTGGAAACGCCTTCAATGTCAAATACGTCGTTCTTTGGGTTGGCAAGAACTTCACCGAAGAACAACTTTGTGTTTGGGCGAATTGCAGCTTTCCACTGTGCAAGATCATCCGGGTCGTCCACAAATGTGACTTCAATTCCCATCTTCGGGAATGTGTAGTGCAGCAAGTTGTATGTACCGCCGTAGAGCGACGGTGATGCAACGATGTGTGCGCCGGCTTCCGCCAAAGTAAGGATTCCCAAGGTCGTTGCACTTTGTCCTGATGACACAACAAGTGCACCTGGCAAGCCAACTGCAGTGGCGGTGCCGCCTTCAAGATCTGACAAACGAGCTTCAAGAACACCGGTTGTTGGGTTCATGAGACGTGTGTAGATGTTTCCAATTTCAGCAAGCGCGAACAAGTTCGCCGCATGTTGTGTATCGCGGAATTGGTAGGAAGTCGTCTGGTAGATCGGAACAGCGCGAGCGCCTGTTGTTGGATCTGGCTCTTGCCCGGCATGGATCTGGCGGGTTTCAAAACCCCATGTTTCATTTGTCATAGGTCAGAACGATAGCCCCCTATTCCCGACCAAACAACTCGGGAATTACCAAACCCAGTAATACCAATGAAAAGGGTCCGCCGAAGCGAGCCCTCTACAGTTCCGTCAAGGATCAACCGCCTGAGACGTCTGAAACCTTCTGCTTGCCGGCTGACAACCACGGCATCATTGCGCGCAGGCTCGTGCCCACTGCTTCAATTGGGTGCTTGGCTCCGGCTTCACGCAATGCATTGAAGTTCACGCGGCCTTCTTCTGATTCCTTGATCCATTCGCGAGCAAACTTGCCCGACTGAATTTCCTTGAGAATCTTTTGCATTGCCTTCTTCGTAGCCGGCGTAATAATCCGAGGACCGCGTGTGACATCGCCGTATTCGGCAGTGTCAGAAATGCTGTAACGCATTCCGGTGATTCCTTCTTCGTACATCAAGTCAACGATGAGCTTCACTTCGTGCAAGCATTCAAAGTACGCCATCTCTGGCTGGTAACCAGCTTCAGTCAGAGTTTCGAAACCGGCCTGAACAAGCGCTGCAACACCACCGCACAGAACAGCCTGTTCACCGAACAAGTCGGTCTCAGTCTCTTCGGCGAATGATGTTTCGATGATGCCCGCACGTGCGCCACCAATTGCTTCTGCGTAGGAAAGCGCAATTTCTTTTGCTTTTCCTGTTGCGTTTTCTTCAACTGCGATGAGGCACGGAACGCCTCCACCTTCAGTGAATGTGCGACGCACCAAGTGACCTGGACCCTTAGGAGCAATCATGATGATGTCGACACCCTTTGGCGGACGAATGCGCTTGAAGCGAATGTTGAAACCGTGTGCGAAGGCAAGTGCCTTACCCGGCTTCATGTAACGCTTGATGTGGGCGTTATAGGTTGCCTTCTGCTCGGTGTCTGGCATAGTCAACATGATGACGTCTGCCCACTTCGATGCTTCAGCGATGCTTTTGACCGTGAGGCCAGCTGCTTGCGCCTTGGTCGCAGATGCAGATCCTTCGCGTAGTCCGACCACTACCTGGACTCCGCTCTCTTTTAGGTTCAACGCATGAGCGTGCCCTTGTGAGCCGTAACCAATGATGGCCACTTTCTTGCCACGAATAATCGACGGATCAACGTCTTTTTCGTAATACATCGTTGCTGCCATCAGCTTGCCTTTCCTTTGAGGGCACCCTTGCGTGTCTCTCGTTCCAATTTCGGCAGGGCTACTCGCCCCGTTCTTTGGCTCTCTACGATGCCATAACCCTTCAATAATTCCTCAAAATCATCCAGTTTCTCAGGAGTTCCGTCCATAGAAAGGCTGATTGCGTCGCTTCCAACCGCCAAAACCTTCGCCTCGAAGATATTTGCCAGCTCCACGATCTGGCCCCTGTGCTCCCCATCGATACGGACAGTGGCCAGCATGAGCTCGCGCTCGACTGACTTTCGAGGGTCAAGTTCGGTGATGCGGACCACATCGATCAGCTTGAAAAGCTGCTTGACGATCTGCTCGAGCGGAGTAGCCGAGATATCAACCACGATGGTGATGCGGCTGTAATCAGCGTCGTCTGTTGGGGCAACAGCTAACGAATAGATGTTGTAACCACGACGAGCAAACAAACCAGACACGCGCGCAAGCACGCCAGGACGGTTTTGGACAAGCACTGACAACACATGATGTTGATGCGAGTCGCCAAATGGATTGTTTGAGTTAATAGTTCTCATCGAAGGAACTCCCGCTGTGATTCTTGGGATGGATGTAACAGAACCTCATCGTTGCTCGCACCGGCCGGAACCATAGGGAACACTTTTTCAAATTCTTCGACGCGAAAATCAATAACAACCGAACGATCGTTAATGCTGTTCGCCAACTCGATGGCTCCATCAATTTCTTCAACTGAATCAACGCGAATTCCGACACAACCCATTGCTTCGGCCCACTTAACAAAATCGGGACAACCAGCGAGGTTGACTTCAGAATAACGCTCGCCGTAGAACATTTCTTGCCACTGGCGAACCATTCCCAGATACGTGTTGTTCAAAATTGCAACCTTGATATGAATACCTTCGGTTGACGCTGTAACTAATTCTTGTGCAGTCATTTGGAAACAACCATCGCCGTCAATCGCCCACACTGTGCGATCAGGGCGAGCTGCTTTTGCGCCAATTGCTGCAGGAACAGAAAATCCCATGGTGCCAAGGCCACCTGAGTTCACCCAGGTGTATGGCTCATTGAATTTCCAGAACAAACTTGTCCACATTTGATGCTGTCCAACACCGCTGACAACGATTGTGCCTTCTGGTGCTGCATCACGCAGTTTTTCCAAGCAGAACTGCGGCTTCAAACGTCCGCCTGGCTCTGACTGGTCATACGCAACAGGAAACTTTTCACGCCAGCCACTGACTTTGCTGCGCCACGGATCAATGTTGACTTGCGTTGAACCTTCTGCAAGAAGTTCTTGAACAGACTTCAAGATTTCTTCCACAACAATGCGACAGTCACCAACGATGGGAACGTCTGGCTTACGTACTTTGCCTTGCTCTGCTGGGTCGATATCAACATGAATCACTTTTGCATCTGGTGCAAAAGTTGAAACTTTTCCAGTGACGCGGTCATCGAAACGTGCGCCAAAGTTGATTAGTAGATCGCTTTTTTGCATTGCTGTGATTGCTGTTGCATTTCCATGCATTCCTGGCATACCAAGACACAAAGGATGACTATCAGGGAATGCTCCGCGCGCCATCAGTGTTGTGACAACAGGAATTTGCAGCAGTTCTGCAAGTTCACGAACAACATCTGCTGCACGAGCCTTCAGAACTCCACCACCGATGTACAGAAGTGGCTTTTCTGCAGCCAAAATCAGCTTTGCTGCTTCCTTGATCATCTTTGGATGACCCTTCGTTGTTGGTTTGTATCCAGGTAACGACGCAATGACTTCTTCATCTGTTGGCCACGTCCATGTCATGGTATTTTGCAAAACGTCTTTTGGTACGTCGAGCAGAACGGGACCGGGACGACCTGTTGTTGCAATATGAAAGGCTTGTCGAACAGCCATCGGAATGTCATCAGGATGCATGATGAGTTCGTTGTGCTTTGTAACGCTGCGAGTAATACCAACGGTGTCACATTCTTGAAATGCATCGGTACCAATGGCGGTCGTTGGCACCTGACCAGTAATACAGATCATCGGAATCGAATCCATGAAGGCATCACACAAGGGAGTCACCATGTTCGTGGCGGCAGGACCACTTGTCACCATTGCAACGCCGGGACGACCCGTGACGTGGGCATACCCCTGGGCCATGTGGCCTGCACCTTGTTCATGACGAACCAGGATGTGCCTGATGCTGGACTTCAGCAGTGGATCATACGCAGGCAGAATGCATCCGCCCGGCAGACCAAACATGATCTCCACGTTTTCCATCTCGAGAGAACGAATGAGTGCTTCGGCTCCAGTGAGTGTCTCTTTATTCGACATCGTGTGTCTCCTACTTGTTTTCGATTTTTATAAACTTGTGCTGAGAAATGAAAAAACCACCCGAATGGGTGGTTTTTAGCGCGTTCGGCAAATTGCCGACGCGCTACAGAACTACTACGACGAGTGCTGAGGTATAAATCTCTGTTGTCATTGCACTCAGTCTGCCACTAGTCATGGGGCTTGGCAACCCCTAATAGTTCAAGCGGCCGAATCAGGCCACCCGCTGTCAATACCGCAATGGCCATAAGGAACATTGTGACTCCGGCATTGGCTTTGATAGCCGCCAACGGGTCACCCGAGAGCAAAAACAAGCTTGCCCGAGTTCCCCCGCAACTAGGGCAGGCAATTCCCGTGACCCGAAATAACGGACACAGGCTCGGCTGATGGTTCAACTGCTCAGCCACAAGGCGCGTAGCAGGACTAGCAAGCACCGCGCCCACGCACGACAGAAGCACGGTTTTAGCCCTCACGCGCCACCGTGGTTTTTGAGATGTAGTCCCACACACCCTGACGACTAGGGACAACCAAAATCAGAACTGCGCCGATCAACGTAGAAACTCCGCTTGTGACAGTACTGAGAATTATCTTGCCCAAAACTTCGCGCAACAGCATCTGCTGCATTGAAGCTGGTGCCCCAGTGTTGAGATCAACAATCTTGAGATTCAGCATTTTCTTCGCAGGTGAAGTGGACTGTTGCCACAACACGATGTCCCAAATTAGCCAACCAATTCCGCAGGTCACAATGAACAACAAGCCGTCAAGCACAGTTGCCCACAACCGAGTGCCGTTTCCACAGGGCACAACACTTGCACTAAACGAGCCGGAATTATTATATGGCGGTGGAGGTGGTGGTGAAGAAAATGGATCTGACATTGAAGTCTCCTTAACCGTGCTGTAAAGAATGGAGCGTGTTTACAACACCATAGACTGCCGTCACATAGCGTCTGAACTTAACAGCGCAGGAGACCCCATGAAATATGCACGCACCCCGGACGAACGCTTTACGGATCTCCCAGATTGGCCATACGCACCCGTGTACACAGATGTATCTGCAGGTGACGGATCATCTGACACATTGCGTGTTGCGCATTACGACGGTGGGCCAAAAGATGCAAAAACAACAGTGCTCTTGATGCATGGTGAGCCAAGTTGGTCATTTTTGTATCGCAAGATGATGGCGTTACACATTGCTGCAGGACATCGCGTCATTGCGCCAGACCTCGTTGGTTTTGGCCGTAGCGATAAGCCGTTGGACACAAGCGACTACACCTATGAGCGACATGTTGCATGGATGAACGAATGGTTGAACAAAAACGATTTCCGTGGAATGACTTTTATTGGTCAAGACTGGGGTGGGCTTGTTGGGTTGCGTCTCGTCACGGCAAACGTTGACCGATTCGATCGCATCTGCATCGCGAATACCGGATTGCCCACATACGGTCGCGAACCAACTGCAGCATTTCGTGACTGGCAAAAGTTTTCAAAAGAAGTTCCCGTGTTTCAAGTAGGCAAAATGGTCAACAGCGGATCGCTCACAAAATTGTCCCCAGAAGTAATCGCTGCATATGACGCACCATTCCCCGATGACTCATACAAAGCTGCGGCGCGGATCTTTCCGTCGCTATATCCAGATGGCGAAGACCATCCGTCGAACATTGCAAACAAGATTGCGTGGGAAGTTTTGCACTCGTGGAAGAAACCATTCCTCACGTCATTCAGCGACAGCGACCCCATAACAGGTGGCAGCGACAAGTACTTTCAACGCGAGGTTCCTGGTGCAGCCGGCCAAGCCCACACCACAATCATTGGAGGCGGCCATTTCCTTCAGGAAGATAAAGGTGAAGAGTTCGCAGCCATCGTGAACGCATTCATCGCCGCCAACCCCACATAACGGCACTCCTTTTCTATGTGGCAACGATTTAGACCCTGTAACCGAGGGGCGGTGGCTCAGGTCGCCTAGCCTGAACACCATGTCTGAACCCCGCACCATTGCCCCCGCCGAAGGAAGGCTTGGTGTTCTCACCGTTGGCCTCGGCGCAGTGGCTTCCACTCTCATTGCCGGCGTCGAGCTGACCAAGCGCGGCCAAGGGTCCCCCATCGGGTCAATGACCCAAATGGGCACCATCCGCCTCGGCAAGCGCACTGAAAAGCGCAACCCAATCGTGAAGGACTTTGTTCCACTCGCAAAGCTTGAAGACATCGTGTGGGGTGCATGGGACGTGTTCCCTGACGACGCATATGTTGCTGCATCACGCGCTGGAGTTCTTGAACAGGGCAAGCACATTGAAGCAATCTCTGATGTCTTGCGCGACATTCGCCCCATGAAGGCCGCGTTCATTCGCAAATATGCGCGCAACCTTGATGGTGAACACATCATGGAAACACCGAACCGTCGTGAGATGCTCAATAACATTCGCGCCGACATCAACCGTTTCCGCGACGAAAAGAAGATCGACCGTTTAGTCATGATTTGGTGCGCAAGTACTGAGATCTACATCGAGCCAGGGCCGCAGCACGCAACAGTGGAAGCATTTGAGAAGGCAATTGATGCCAATGACGAAATGATTGCGCCGTCAATGTTGTATGCGTACGCCGCAATTCTTGAAAAGGTTCCGTTTGCTAACGGTTCACCCAACCTTGCTGTTGACATGCCATTCCTTCGCCAACTTGCAACAGAAACAAACGTTGCAATTTCCGGAAAAGACTTCAAGACAGGACAGACGCTGATGAAAACAGTGTTGGCTCCAATGCTGAAGGCTCGTCAACTTGGTCTTGCCGGTTGGTACAGCACAAACATTCTTGGCAACCGTGACGGTGAAGTTCTTGATGCTCCCGAAAACTTCAAAACAAAAGAAGAGTCAAAGCTTGGCGTGTTGGAAGACATTCTTGACCCAGCGAATAACCCAGAGCTCTACGGCAATGTGTTCCACAAAGTCAGCATCAACTACTACCCACCTCGCGGTGACAACAAAGAGGGCTGGGACAACATCGACATCTTTGGTTGGATGGGTTACCCCATGCAGATCAAGGTTGACTTCTTGTGCCGTGACTCGATCCTTGCGGCCCCCCTTGCGCTTGACCTCATCTTGTTCTCAGACCTCGCACAGCGTGCAGGTCTTGGCGGTATCCAGGAATGGTTGTCGTTCTATTACAAGAGCCCACAGGTTGCACCTGGCCTTCATGCCGAGCATGACTTGTTCGTACAGCTTGAAAAACTTCACAACACACTGCGTTGGCTAATGAACGAAGACCAGATCACGCACCTAGGTCGTGAGTATTACGACGACGTTGATTAATCAACCATGAGTCGTACTGCGCTACGGGCATTTTTATTCGACGCGTTATGCGTTCTGCTGATGGTTGTTATTGGTACGCGTAATCACAAAACAGATACTGGTATTTC
>SHUR01000003.1 GCA_009694565.1 Ilumatobacteraceae bacterium
GGCGACCCTGAATCTGAATTCCGTGAACAATCAGAAACTGAAGTGATTGGTTGTTCTGATGCCATCTGTGTCAGTTGCACAGAAGAAGAGCGTCAGTTCTTGTCTCTGTACGGACCTCCACCAGGAAAAATTGAAATTGTTGCACCTGGAGTAGAGCACGCTTTCTTTGCACCTGGTGACAAGCGTGGCGCACGTAAAGCTCTTGAACTTGGTAGCGGTCCTGTGTTGTTGTTCGTTGGCCGCATTCAGCCACTAAAAGGTGCAGATGTTGCAGTGCGCTCACTTGCTGAGTTGGGACGCAAAGATGCGGTGCTCCTTATTGTTGGTGGTGCAAGTGGCACTGAAGGCGAAACTGAATTAGCCCATGTTTATTCACTTATTGAAGAACTCGGAGTTCACGGGCAAGTGCGCTTCGTTGCGCCACAACCTCACCACATTTTGTCTACGTATTACCGCGCCGCGGATGTTGTCTTAGTTCCAAGTCGCAGTGAAAGTTTTGGACTTGTTGCATTAGAAGCAGCTGCATGTGGAATTCCTGTAGTTGCAACAGCAGTAGGTGGACTTCTCAACATTATTGAGGATGGCCGTACAGGTTTCTTAGTTCCAGATCGTCAACCAGATATTTTTGCTCGTCATATCGCGACCATTCTTGATGACCCGTCAGTTGCAGCAAATATGTCTGCACAAGCGGCAGAGCGCGCAAAGGCCTACACATGGAGCTTTGCTGCGGCCCGTTTGCGCCGTGCGTATTCAGACCTCACGTCGCGTGACCGGGTTGTGTGTAAGTAGAAACAGCTATGAGTGAGCTATTTGGTAACACGCATCTTGAATTGCTCGATCGGCAAATTACGGCGTGGCTAATGACCATGATGGAACGCGATGACACAATTGTTGCAGTCGATCGTGGCGAACCAGACGAGTACCGCTGGTATGTGCGCATGCATGGCGAAGAAAAAGAATTTACAACTGTGTGGTTTACACTTGGCCAACGCACACTTCAGTTTGAAACGTATGTCATGCCCGCACCAGAAGAAAATGCAGAGCAATTGTATGAACATGTGTTGAGGCGCAACGAGTCATTAGTAGGAGTGCATTTTGCTATCGGCATTGAAGACGCAATTTTCTTGCGCGGTGAATTGCCCTTACGCATGGTCGATGCAGATGAGCTCGACCGCGTGGTCGGAACGCTCTATGCCACTGTTGAGCGTATTTTCCCCACGATCATTCGAATTGGTTTCGCCAGTCACTTTGCCGACTGAGTAATTGCCAAACGGCATTAGGGCTCGCCCACATCTCAAGTGCCGAGGGGCGGGGAGGTCGGGGAAGTCAGCCCCGTCCTCGGCACCATCGCCATTAGTGTTGGTCTATGACTTCACACACTCCACGGCTCGTCATTATTGGCGGGGGCAATATGGGCACCGCACTAGTCAGTGGCTTGGTAGCTAATGGGTGGGAAGCATCAAGCATCACTGTCGTTGAACTTGATGCCGAAAAGCGGTCGTTGTTGGAATCAACATTTGGTGTTCGCACGAGTGCAACAGTGGTGGCAGGCGATGGTGCACTGATTGCGGTGAAGCCAGGTGATGCAGCTGCAGTGTGCGCATCTGCGGCGGCACTAGGAATTCGACGTGTCCTGTCAATTGCTGCGGGAATTTCTGTTGCAACATTGCAAGACGCTGCAGGTACAACAACTGCCACAGTGCGTGCAATGCCGAATACGCCAGCGTTAGTGGGCGAAGGAGTGTCTGCAATTTGTGGCAGCGGTCAATGCACTGAAGAGGATCTTGCGTGGGCAGAGTCCTTGTTGAGTGCGGTTGGCATTGTGGTTCGTGTTGATGAAGCGCACATGGATGCAGTGACAGCGGTTGCTGGTTCCGGCCCCGGATATCTGTTCTTGATTGCAGAGTCACTTCTTGAGGCTGCGCGCGCCGAAGGATTACCCGCGGGTATTGCTGATGTCCTTGTTCGTCAACTGTTCAAAGGTGCTGGCGTTTTGCTCGCAGAATCAACTGAAAGCCCGGCCACGTTGCGTGAGCGCGTGACATCACCGAACGGTACAACCGCTGCTGGGCTTGGTGTTCTCGAGGCTTCTGGCATTCGTGAAATTATGCACAACGTCGTGAAGGCAGCTGCCGAACGCAGTGCTGAAATGGGCAAATAGGTCACTGTCTTTTTTGTGCGGGCATTTAACTTTTTTGAGGCAACGGGTGTATGGTTGTGACACAGGTCACCAGCACCGGGAAACCAATGCTGGGAGTCGCGCTCAGCAATGAGCTGCGCCGAGAGGACCGGTGCCGTCGGGGGGTTGGCACCGGTCCTCCCGTATGTCTGAGCTCAAATCGCTTCTCTTCCAATATGGTGAACCAATGCATTCACATGTGTCTCTCTTAACTGATTACGGCCTTAACGATGAATTCGTTGGAGTAATGAAGTGCGTCATCACCGACATGGCACCACATGTGCGTATCACTGACATCACACATGGTATTCCTGCATTTGACGTGCGAGCCGGTTCGTTAGCTCTTGCACGCGCAATTCAATATGTGCCGCCTGGAATTGTGATTGCAGTAGTTGACCCTGGGGTTGGTACCTCACGTCGAGCAATAGCTATTGAAGTATCTGACGGCCGTGGCGTATTAATGGGCCCAGACAATGGGTTGCTCGCGTCTGCTGCTGCAATGGCTGGTGGTGCAGAACGAGTTTTTGAACTTAGTAACGCGATGCTTCACATTGAAGCGCCTGGCACAACCTTTGCAGGCCGTGATATTTTTGCTCCTGTTGCAGGATTTTTGTGTAACGGTGGAGCCATTGAAGAAATTGGTGAACAAATTGATTCAGCAAGTGTGATGCCGGGACTAGTACCGATTCCGACTAATGAGACACATGCAACGTATGGCGACGGTGTGCGTTGCGAGATCACATGGGTCGATGTGTATGGAAATTGCCAGCTAAACATCGGACCAGAAGACCTGGTGCACCTTGGACCAGTCCTTCGTTTAGTCATTGGAGATGATGTGCGTAGTGCACGAATGACATCGCATTTCGCCGACATTGATGGCGGAGCAATTGGCGCTGTCACTGATTCATACGGCATGGTGGCTTTGGCCGTTGACAGAGGTTCAGCTGCTGAGGTGCTGCGTGTCGGTGCCGGAGACGGGGTCTATGTCTATGCAGGACAAGTAGATGGCGCCACGTCTGCGGTGTCTATCCGGCCAGCGAAGTAAGGTGTATGAGTGCGCCCTGCAACAACTTTGACCATCGCCCTTCTTATTGGGGTCATTATGGCAGCGGGCATTCTCAATCTTTTGCTGATGAAATAAGGACCATAACAGTATGAATCTTGCTCATATTCTCGATGCACACCCCGATTCATCTCCAGCGTTAGTGAGTCGCGGTCGTAACACCACGTACGGAACATTGCGTCAACAAATTGCCAGCATGCGTGGTGCATTACTTCGTGAAAATGTTGGCAAAGGTGATGTCGTTGCATTGTTGTGCGGCAATAGTCGCTATTTTGCTATTTCTTATTTCGCAGCCATTGGTATTGGTGCAATCGTTGCACCCTTGAATCCCACTAGTCCTGCACCTGAAATCGAAGGTGAGCTGCTGGTGATTAAACCGACGGCTGTCGTTATAGAACCTTCTGCTGCTGCCGCATGGGAACTTGTTCCTTCAGTCACATCATCTGCGGTACGCGTAGTAATCAGTACTGAAGGCCATTCAATTCCAGGGGCTCTCACGATTGACGATATGTTGTCTGGTGCCCCTGCTGACATCATCGAGGTTGAATCTTCACATCCCGCTGTGTACATGTTCACCAGCGGTACTGCTGGATCACCTAAAGCAGCAGTGCTGACGCACAATAATTTGCTCACCAATATTCACCAAGCAAATGTTGCTGAACATATCGGGCCTGACGATGTCACGTTTGGCGTATTGCCGTTGTTCCATATTTTCGGTCTCAACGTTGTACTTGGAACAACTCTTGCTGGTGGAGGATGCGTGGTGTTGGTACAACGGTTTGACCCGGTGTCGGCAATGGAAACAATCGCCGAACGCAAAGTCACTGTTTTGCCTGGTGCGCCCAGCATGTGGATGGCATTAGCTCAACTTGATCATCCAACGCCCGATGGGTTTGCTGGAGTTCGTATCGCATTGTCTGGCGCGGCAAAATTGCCAGAGCAAATCAGTCAATCAATCAGCGCGCGTTTCGGACTTCAGGTCTACGAAGGGTATGGCCTCACTGAAGCTGCACCCGTGGTGACTACATCAGTTGGCTTGACATGGATCCCCGGTTCTATTGGTCGAACTGTTCCGGGGATTGAACTTCGTTTAGTCGATGAGAACGGTGATGATGTTCTTGTTGGTGACAGTGGAGAAATTTGGATTCGTGGAGAAAACATTTTTGCGGGATATCTCGATGATCCAGAAGCCACAGCACGAGTGTTAACTCGTGATGGTTGGTTGCGTACTGGCGACATTGCTGTTGTCGACGAAGATGGACATCTGTATATGGTCGATCGCATGAAAGATCTCATCATCGTGTCTGGCTTTAACGTTTTCCCAGCTGAAGTGGAAGGTGTTCTTAGCGTGCATCCTGATATTGCGGAAGTTGTTGTGGTAGGAACGCCACATCCACATACGGGTGAAGCTGTACGCGCATATGTTGTCACTCGTAATGGCATTCATCTTGATGAAGATGCAATTATCGATTACTGCCGTACAAAATTGGCACGATACAAGTGCCCATCAAAGGTGTTGTTTGTTGATGCGCTTCCGCGCAATCTCATCGGAAAAGTTCAACGCTTCGCTTTACGGTAGGTGATTGAGTGGCGGTACTTGCCACTAAGAACCCTGCAAATAAAATTGCAATGCCCAGCATGAGCGAGACGGCAAATGCGGTGTCTTCGCCCAGGCGCCCAGACATTGTTCCGCTTGCAGCCAACGTGGCTGCACCAAGGGCAATGAGCGCGTTACCAATTGCAAGTTTTGGAGCTGAGGTCACATGTCGTTGCACAGTTGACGACAGTGCGGGATTTGCGCCACGCATCACGCGCCACGCTGACCAGATGGCTCCACCAAACAGAATGAGCGCAGGAATTGATGAACCGACAGCGGCGAGAATGCGGGGTAGTGCCGAAAAGAGGTCACGTCCCTGAGGCATATCTGTTGGATTGATGGCGTCCTTCATTGGTGCGGTGAGGATGATGCCGGCTGAAAATCCGCTGAAAACAAGAAGACATTGGGCGACAATGCGGCCCGTTCGTTGGCCAGCAAGGAGATATACGGTGCCGAGCGCGAGCCAAGGAACATTGATGACGGCGCCAAAGAGGAAAAAGACTCGAAAGGAGGCCGAACTCCAGCCCCGAGCTTCTGCCCACCAGAGTGCGAGAGCGGCGATGGCGAAAAGGCCCATCGCGATGGTCCAGGCCAGTTCATGGGGTTGGTGCCTGCGCAGCCAGCGATCAAAGGTGCTGAGACCAAAGGCCACAGCGATGATGAAGGAAGCTGCGGCAAGGGCCGTATTGAGGGTCACGGACCCAATGTTAGGCGCGAGGCGACAGACTTCGTGAAATCATGCACGAAGTAATAGCGTGGGGGTGCATGTCGGAATCCCCCCGCCGCCGAATCCCAGAAGCCGCCCTCGGGCGTCTTCCCATATATTTGCGCATTCTCGTTGAACTCGGCCACGAAAATGTTGCGCAAGCGTCAAGTGAACAACTTGCTGAACTCGCAGGAGTCAATGCTGCAAAGGTCCGCAAAGACTTGTCGTACCTCGGCACCTACGGCACTCGAGGCGTTGGCTATGAAGTGCAGTTTCTTACTGTGCAGATCCAACGTGAACTCGGCTTGAACCAGGCATGGCCGGTTGTTATTGTCGGCGCTGGAAATCTTGGTCAGGCGATGGCGAACTTCACTGGCATCGCGGAGCGTGGTTTTCACATCGTTGGTGTAGTCGACAAGGACGAATCAAAAATTGGTACGCACGTTGGTGGAGTCTGCGTCAGTCATGTTGACTCTCTCGCCGAGATTGTTCAATTGCACAAAGTGAGCATTGGAATCATTGCAACACCTGCCACTCATGCTCAAGAAGCAGCTGATTCGCTTGTGCGCGCAGGCATTGGATCCATCATGAACTTTGCCCCAACAATTTTGTCCGTGCCTCGCGATGTGCACGTGCGTAAAGTTGATCTTGCGCTTGAGTTACAAATCCTTAGCTACTACGAAGACTGCCGTAATGGCAACTTGCGCGAAATTCCTGCCGATGGTCGCATAGATCCGGTGAGCGCGTAATCCAATATGTCAATCGTCGTACTTGGTTTTAACTACCACACGAGTCCAGTCACATTGCTTGAGAAGGTAATGATTTCAGGCCCCGCAATGTCTGAGGCTTTGCGTGTTCTGTCGAGCCACAGTGACATTCGTGAAGTTGTTGTTCTCTCTACGTGCAACCGCACAGAGGTATACGCAGTAGCTGAAAGATTTCACGGGGCACATACTGACATTCTTGAATTCTTGTGCGAGACCAGTGGGCTGAGCGCCGACGACATCACACCGCATTTGTATAGCCAATTCGATGATGATGCTGTGGTTCATCTCTTTGAAGTTGCAGCCGGAATCGATTCAGCTGTTCTCGGCGAAACAGAAATAGTTGGTCAAGTACGTGATGCATGGGATTTTGCAATGAAGCAAGGTACATCGCGTAGCACGTTGAATCTTTTGTTCCGTTATGCACTTGAATCTGGAAAGCGTGCCAGAACAGAAACAGGTATTAGCCGCTCTACTGCGTCTGTTGCATATGCTGCAGTTGAGATGGCCGAAGAAATTCTCGGGACACTAAACGGTAAACGAGTGCTTGTTGTTGGCGCTGGTGAAATGGGAGAAGGGGTCGCTGGTGCCCTGTCTCGCGCAGGTACCGAAAGTATTACCGTTCTGAATCGCACCGTTTCTCGGGCAGAAGAACTCGCTGACAAAATTAGTGCTCGAGTCTCTGATTTTGGAAGTCTCGAATCTGAATTAACTCGAGCAGATGTTGTGTTGACGTGCACTGGTGCTGGCGGAGTCATCATTGATCACGAATTAATGATTCGCGTTCGCCAGGGCGTTACAACACCAATACTTGTCGTTGATATTGCATTACCGCGTGACGTTGCTGCAAGTGTTGCACAGTTACCTGGCGTGACTTTGCGTGACCTCGATCATCTCAGTGATTGGGCACAGCGGGGTATTGACAAGCGAGCATCTGAAGTGAGCCAAGTTCGCGAAATTATTGGTGAAGAAGTGGAACGCTTCCTGCTCGATCAAACACAACGACAAGCAGCACCACTAGTCGCCCAATTGCGTGAAGTCGTTGAATCAATTCGCACAGCAGAGATGGAGCGATTCGAGTCAGCGTTGTCAGCGATGACCCCTGAACAGCGCGAACTCGTGGAATCCATCTCTCACGGCATCATCAACAAGATGCTTCATGCTCCTTCTGTGCGCCTTCGTGAGGCTGCTGGAACTCCACAGGGAGAACGACTCTCTGCGGCGGTCCGAGATTTGTTTAGTCTCGACTAAGAACATCTATGACAACTATCCGCATCGCCACACGCTCCAGTGCGCAAGCACGCACTCAGGCCGAGTCAGTTGGGGCATTATTGACAAGTGCCCGTGACGGAGTTGCAGTCGAGTATGTGTTCGTCGATACGCAAGGCGATCTCAACGCAACAACACCGTTACATCTCATGGGCGGTCAAGGTGTCTTTGTCAAGGAAGTGCAACGCGCAGTACTTGAGGATCGCGCAGATATCGCCGTACATTCTGCAAAAGATCTCCCATCGCAGAATGCTGTCGGGCTTGTTATTGGTGCCTTTGGTGAACGCCTGACACCTAATGATGCTCTAGTTGGAAAACGACTAGAAGAACTTGCAGTTGGTGCCACCATTGCCACCGGTTCAGTTCGACGTCGTGCACAACTGATGCGCATTCGTCCTGATCTGCAGTTTGTGGACCTTCGCGGGAATATTCAGACTCGTTTATCAAAAATTCCTGATGGTGGTGCAATCGTCATGGCGGTTGCGGCATTAGAAATTCTTGGCATGACTTCGCACATTGCTGAAATTCTTGATCTTGATGTTGCTGTTCCGATGGTGGGACAAGGCAGTGTGGCAATCGAAGCGCGTACTGAAGACGCCCAAACGCTAGCAATCCTTGCCTTGATTGATCACGCGGCAAGTCGTCGCGCAGTGGAGACAGAACGTGCGTTTCTGGCTGAACTTGGTGCTGGATGTTCGTTGCCGGTTGGTGCGCATCTGTCGAACGACGGAGTGTTTCGGGCTTTTATGGCAAACGATGATTTCAGTGACTCAGTGCAAATTGTCGGCTCTATTGGAGACTCCGACGACAATCGTATTGTCGGAATAACTGCAGCAATCGAGTGCCGTACTCGACTTGCAAAGCCACATAACTAGTACACATGGGCAGTCCTCTTGATAATCGTTCAGTGGTCATCACTCGATCCATTTCACAAAATGAATCATTGCGTCGATTACTAGAAGCTCGTGGTGCGCGCGTAGTTGAAGTTCCACTGATTGCTATTACCGAACCTGAAGATGAGGGACGTGAGCGAGATGAAGTTCTTCAGCACCTTGATGAATTCGATTGGATTGTTGTGACATCACCCAATGGGGCAGATTGTGTATCACCGTTCATCGTTGCAGCCAATGCTGCTGGTGATGCAGAACGGCTTCCATCCCTCGCAGCTGTTGGCGACGCAACGGCACGTTCGCTTGGTGTTGCAGTAACGATGACCGCACACCCTGCAAGAGCCGATGTTCTTGCTGAGCAGTTTCCACATGGCATCGGATCAGTCTTGGTTGTGCAAGGAAATCTGGCAGATGACTTGTTGTGTAGTTCGCTCAGTGCAAAAGGATGGACAGTGACTCAAGTAGTTGCATATCGCACTGTGCAATTACGACCCACACGCGAAATGATGTTGCCTGCAATGGCAGCCGACGTGTTGCTGCTGGCATCAGGCAGTGCAGTAACCGCATGGTTCGATGCATTTGGAACCACCACGCCACCGTTTGTGGTGGCGATGGGGCCCTCGACAGCCAAAGTCGCGTTGGCTCTCGGTATCGATGTGTCGGCGGTAGCGCCCGAACAAACACTTGAATCAATGATTCAGACCGCCGAAAGGGTACTTGCCGCCGTGTAACTGGTGGTCCCTGTCGTTGCTGGCGCCATAGCCAATAGCATCACAGTGTGGCTTTCCCCGTTTCACGCCCTCGCCGATTACGTTCCACTCGCGCCATGCGTGAATTGGTCGCAGAGACCCGCCTTCATGTCTCAGATCTTGTAGCCCCGTTGTTTGTGCGCGAAGGAATTTCTACTCCACAGCCGATTGTGTCGCTGCCGGGAGTCGTGCAGCACACTCGTGAATCTCTCATCGCCGAGGTAGTTACTTTGCGTGACCTCGGCGTGCGTGCCGTGATTCTGTTTGGAATCCCCATTGCAAAAGATGCGGTGGGTTCAGGGGCCTATGACCCGAATGGCATTGTCCAGGTCGCGCTTCGAGATCTGCACGCTGCAGTAGGCGATGACATGGTCATCATGGCTGACCTCTGCATTGATGAGTACACCTCTCACGGCCATTGCGGCATTGTGGGCGCAGATGGTGATGTCGACAACGATGCGACACTTGCCATCTATTGCAAAGCCGCACTGGCACAAGCAGAGGCCGGCGCGCATGTTGTCGCACCCAGCGGCATGATGGACGGCCAAGTGGGCGCTATTCGAGCCGCACTAGATGGTGCGGGGCATCAAAATGTGGCGATTATGGCCTATTCAGCAAAGTATGCCTCGGCCCTGTATGGACCATTCCGTGACGCAGTTGACGTGCAAATCGCAGATGGCGGTCACCGCAAGGGGTACCAACAGGATTGGCGCAATACCCGAGAGTCGATGCGCGAGGTCTTTGAAGATCTTGAACAAGGTGCCGACATTGTGATGATTAAGCCTGCGCTGTCCTATCTCGATGTCATTACTCGTGTGCGCGAGGCTGTCGATGTGCCAGTAGCTGCATATCATGTGAGCGGCGAGTACTCCATGATCAAAGCTGCTGCTGAACGCGGATGGATTGATCATGATGCAGTTGCACTCGAGCAGCTGACAGCTATCAAGCGCGCGGGTGCTGACATTATTCTCACGTACCTCACGCGTTGGTTCGCTGAATATTCTTCATAAGAAAGTACGCAATGAACTCACCGATCCCTTTTTGTGATGCCAAAACCTGTGTCTCTGCGGGCTGTACTGCAACTGTGTGCCGTGGTTTGGGAATTGCATCCAACCAAGATTTGTTTGATCGTTCTTCACTCGTCATTCCTGGTGGAGTGAACTCTTCTATTCGCGCATTCAAAGCTGTTGGAGGTACTCCATATGTTGTGTCCCGTGCTGAGGGTGCATTTGTGTATGACGTGGAAGGTAATGAACTTATTGACTTGGTTCAAAGTTACGGCGCCATCATTCTTGGACACGCACATCCAAAAGTAACTGAAGCTATTCGTAGTGCAGCAGGAGACGGTACGTCGTATGGCGCGCCCACTCCACGCGAAATGAAATTGGCAGAAGTGATATCAGAACGTGTTCCTTCATGTGAACGTGTTCGCTTTATGAACAGCGGAACAGAAGCAACAAGTACAGCTGTGCGTTTGGCACGTGGAGCAACTGGACGCAAGCGTATTGTTACTTTTCACGGAAACTTTCATGGTGCTACAGATGCATTATTGGCCGCAGGTGGAAGTGGATTAGCAACTCTTGGATTACCAGGTACTGCTGGTGTTCCCGAAGAAGCTGTTGCAAATACATGGGTGCTGCCGTACAACGTTGTACCAAAGCTTGATAACGATGTTGCCGCAGTTTTTGTAGAACCTGTTGCGGCAAACATGGGGTTAGTTTCTCCCGCTCCAGGATTTCTTGAGGGACTTCGTGCGGAGTGTGACCGCGTTGGTGCATTACTTGTGTTTGACGAAGTGATCACAGGATTCCGCCTTGGTTCTGGTGGTGCTCAAGCTAAATACGATGTCAAGCCAGATCTCACGTGTTTCGGGAAAGTTATTGGTGGTGGATTGCCAATTGGTGCAGTCGGTGGTCGACGCGACATTATGGAAAACCTCACTCCACTTGGTGCTGTATTTCATGCAGGAACCCTTGCGGGAAATCCACTTGCCACTGCTGCGGGTCTTGCAGCACTCAATGAATTGTCTGAAGACGTGTATATGGAATTGTCAGCACGTGCGCGTTTTACTGCAGCAATGTTGCGGGATTCATGTAGTGATGCGGGAATTCCTGCACAGTTTCCAGTTGTTGGAACATTGATCGGAATGTATTTCGGAAATGAACTTGGTACAAAGACTCCAACAAATTTTGCTGAGGCACAAACGACAGATGAAGCGTTGTACGCAAAAGTGTTTCATGCATTATTGAGCGGCGGTGTTGCGTTGGCACCAGGAGCATATGAAGCTGTATTCGTTGGTCTTTCTCACACCGATTCAGTACTTGATCAATTAGCAGTTCGCGTATCTACGGCACTGAAAGGCCTCATGAATTGAGTCGGCGAATCCTTGCGGTGCTACTTGCAGTGTTCGTCGCTGCAATTTTTCTTTTTGCTACCCTTGGGTCGTCGTCGGAAATTTCTGTGACTCAAACACTGCACAAAATTGATTTAGTTGCAAGCGTTAATTCAATCAATGTTGATTCTGGATGGTCACAAGAAGGCGGCATTACTCGTGGCGGTGCCTTGCGGTTATCTCTCGATGACTTACGAGTATTAACTGTGCAGGACGGAACGTTGACTGCAGAATACGGCTCAATATCGGCATGTATCGACTTCGCAAAACCGAATGCATGTGTACTTTTAGCAGACATGTTGGGAGATGCGGTTATTTGGTTTGCGCTTGTGCCGTCTGATGTACTTGCGGGCCGAGAAATTTTGACTTTGTCAGGTTTGGTTGACATGCAAGCAAATGGTGACGAAGGAATCTTGCGAAATGGGTGGGTAGTAAAGTTGGCGACTCCGGTGAAGAGAGAATGCGGTGACAGTGCAACATCGTCACTACGTGACTTCATCACACGCTTTCCCGATCAACTCAGTAAAACAATTGTGAATCTCACTACAGACAATGCTGTGTCTGTGAAGTGTCGATAATTATTTACTAATTGAAGCGCGAGATTCGGTGCCTACGGCACTTGGTTTTACTTCAAGCATTGCAAAATCTTTTTCGATGCTGTCGAATGTCGAAGCTCCATCTTCTAGTGCCTTAAAGATTTCTGAATCTGGTGAACACCATGTATCAAATTCTGGCTTCCACTCTTCACTTGCAGGGTCTGCACCAGAGGTGGTGTAGCGCACATGGCAGACAACAGAAAGGATTTCTGCTTCAGTAAGAGCTCCGCCAGCTTTTTCGCCTTGCATTGGCATGGGGTTACCGTTGTATGACAGTGGTGCGTGTGCGCCACCTTCACGTTTTGGATTGCCGTACACTTTGATACCAGCAGCGACGAATTTCTGACTTCCGGTGTAAACGAAGTTCAACATGTCTTCGATATGAGGGAATGTCTTCATTACTTCACCTTGATACAGAACGCGACCAGCTCCACCGGCACCAGCGGCGCCATGACAACCTGCACACGAACTGTAAGTAGCTGCGCCGATCGACAATGGACCGGCAACTACTTTCTCTGCTGGCTTGAGAGCAATCAGGTACAACATTGCCCACGCAGGAAGCAGGGCCAAACTTGTCATCGCCCAAAACGTAATCTTTTTGCGTGTCTTAGCTGCAACAACATAGGCCGGGTCTTGCACAACGGCTTTCGGAGCCGGGGGTTCTTTTGCCTGTACTGGAGCAGTTGAGGCTGCAGGAGTAGCAACTGCTGGTGTGCTGTCACTGGTGCTGTCGCCAGACGCTTCTGCACGTCGTGCTTTAGAGCGATTCAGAAGGTGCTCGGGAATCTCGGTCACTGCGCTTACCTCTCGGGGAGACCTGTCAGGCCTCTAAGAAGGCGGGGTGCCCTCAGATGCAATACCTGACCCCTCCACGATAGACAAACATCTCCTCGTGCAAGTAATCATCTGCCAAAAGTTGAGAAGTTTGTCCGTCGAACCAAACAAGAGGGCTCAATGAAATATGCACAATGGCACAACCTCGCCACGAATAACCTGCCGAGAATCGCGGGAATTGGTCACATCCAGAAAATGGGATTTTTGCCTCTGCGCTGACTAGTGTTCTATGTGCTTAGGCACCTGCCCCATGACACATCCGTCACCAGGACCGGAGAAGAAGAATCGTCCATGCTCTCGATTGACATACTCAAATGGCCAGGAGTTAACCAGGCTTTTTTGTTTTCCTTTGCCTTCACAACAGCGATGGCTCTTGTTGTCATTCCATTTGGTAAGCGACGCCCTGTTGGCACAGGAACGACATGGGGCGAAGCCATGATTGGCGCTGTGTACGCCCACTTCGTTTTGTTTCTTGCATTCGGTGTGGTGCCTCACCAATTTCTCGATCATGCCGACAAAAACCTCGGTTGGCGTAAAGACAAACTGTTACTCGGACCCTTTGACATCTTGAAGCCAAAGGCTTTTGGCGGCAATTTCCCTATGACAATTAGCTATGAAGCAGTGCGCGACATCTTGGTCATTGTCATCCACGTGTACTTCATTGCTCTGATGTTGTTTTTGTTTGTTTGGTGGCAAAAGCGCGGAGAACGCGGCGCGAAAGAAATCGAAGTGTCCACATACGGTCGTCCTTTAGTGAAAAAGAGCTAAATCTCCATGGCACGCACAGACGCAAACCCACCAATGCCAGAATGGTCAACTGAGTATCAACTCGTTGAGGTGGACGCTGATTACCTCGGCAAGGCAGTCAAGCCAAAGCAATTTATTCACATTGATCAAAGCGAATGCATCATGTGTGAAGGCTGTGTCGATATTTGTCCGTGGAAGTGCATCCACATGGTGACTCCTGATGCAATTGCAGAAGCACTAGACACCGAAATGCCAGGGTCAGACCCGTCTGACAACGTTCTTTTCATCATTGACGATGATGTGTGCACTCGTTGCGCACTCTGTGTCGACCGTTGCCCAACTGGAGTAATCATCTTGGGCAAAGTCGGGGCACCAGATCCAGATGGTGACAGTCATATCCGAACTAATAATCATGGCTACGGCTATGGAATGCGACTCTGAGGTAATTGCCCATGGCAAAAGTTCTTGATAATCCACGTCCGACTCTTAAAGAGCGGACAGCCAAATTAGGCATTCAAATGCAGGGCAGCCAGGCATGGAATGCAATTTTCCGTCCTGGTTCAATCTTCCGCAAGGGCTATACAGACAGCCCGCGAAACCGCTCGTACGTCATCATGAACTCGGTGCTCTATCACTTGCACCCAGTCAAGGTAAAGCGTCATGCAGTCAAGGTCAGTTACACACTATGCCTTGGTGGTCTCAGCTTCTTCTTGTTCATTTTGCTAACGGTTACAGGCATTTTCTTAATGTTCTTCTACCGCCCTACCGGTGCTGCTGCGTGGCAAGACATTCAAACATTGCAGACCTCTGTCACGTTCGGACTTCTCGTTCGAAACATGCATCGATGGGGAGCACACCTCATGGTGCTTTCAACATTCCTTCACATGTCTCGCGTGTTCTACCACGGTGCGTACAAAGCGCCGCGTGAATTCAACTGGGTTATTGGAGTTGTGTTGTTGACACTCACATTGCTTCTGTCCTTTACTGGATATTTGTTGCCATGGGACCAATTGGCCCTGTGGGCTGTAACTGTCGGTACCAACATGATGGGCTACACCCCAGTGTTCGGATCGCAAGTGCGATTCGTGTTGCTCGGCGGAGTTGAAATTGGTTCTGAAACATTGCTTCGTTGGTACGTATTGCACGTGCTTATGCTCCCATTTGTCATCGTTATCTTTATGGCCATCCACTTCTGGCGTGTTCGTAAAGACGGCGGAATTTCCGGACCATTGTGATCGAGAGGACATCTAATGACTGAAATACCTGAGCATCTCTTAAAGCGAGCAAAAGCAGCTCGCGATAAAGCGGCTGACGATGCCGCAACACCAGCCGCTGCCGCTGGTGACTCACGTATTCCTGACCACCTACTCGAGCGCAGCAAAGCAGCTCGCGGAGATGGCGGTGCAGTAGCAGTTGCGGAAAAGGCGTCTGCAGTTGTTACTTCAACCCCTTCAGCCGGACTGCCAGTTGGTGCTGGTCCTGGTGGACATACACAACGTTTATTGACCGTTGTTAAGTCTGGTTCTATTCAAGAGACGAAAGCAGCACCAGTTGACAAAGTTCATACATGGCCTCACCTGTTGGCTGTTGAATTTGTTGCAAGTCTCGCATGTACAGCGTTCTTGTTCATCTTCTCATGGGTCGTAAACGCACCACTGCTTAACGCAGCCGACTTCAACAAAACCCCGAACCCGTCAAAGGCTCCGTGGTACTTCCTCGGTTTGCAGGAACTCCTCACTATGTTCCACCCGATGATTGCTGGCGTGACTCTTCCTGGAATGGGACTTGTTGTTCTTATCTTGGCTCCGTTCGTCGACAAAAACCCTTCGAACAAACCAGAAGATCGTAAGTGGATGACGTCAATGTTCACTTTGTTCCTGATGTTCTGGGCGGTGCTCGTCATCATTGGTTCTTTCTTCCGCGGCCCCGGATTTAACTTCACCTTCCCTTGGCGTGATGGAATCTTCTTTGAATTGTGATGAAGACAATGAATACCCCCACCAATATTCGACGTAACGATGCAGAAGCAAGGAACGAACAGTCATGAGCACCGGAATTGTCATCGCAATCGTTGTTATTGCAGCAATCATCTTTGGCCTGATTGTTGTTCTTACAACATCACGCTCTTCTGAAGTTCGCGGCGCAGGCGCACTGTCTCGCGAGACTCGCTCTCGCAATACAAAAGCGAACATTTCAGATGCCGCACCAAGCGGTCGTGAAGTTGAAGCACAAGCCGCCGTTCGTTCAACAGCAGTAGTCAAAGCAGGTCCTGTTGAATTGGCACCTTGGGTCGCGCCTGATGAAGAAGCACTCGGCGTCTCGCGTCGTATGTTCTTTAACCGCGCAACGGTTACCTTGCTGTCAGTCAGTGTCGGCGCTTTCGGAGCTTCAATAGTTGGTTTTCTCTGGAAAGGCGCTGAAGGCGGCTTCGGTTCAAAGATCAACGCTGGAAAAATTGATGACGTTGTTCAGTTAATTCGTCAGAACAAGGGCTTCTTGTATTTGTCCGAAGCACGTGCTTGGGTTACTGAGTATCCAAAAGATGCACTCGGTAAAGGTAATGCCATTTATGGCGGTCAGGCTCCTGTGTTTTCCGGAATGCAGGCGGGCATTGTTGCGTTATACCAAAAGTGTCCGCACCTCGGTTGTCGAGTTCCTGAGTGCAAGAGTTCGCAATGGTTTGAATGCCCATGTCATGGTTCTCAGTACAACCGTGTTGGTGAAAAAAAGGGTGGACCAGCTCCGCGCGGAATGGATCGTTTTGGAGTGTCCATTGCGAACGGTGTTCTTACTATCGACACAGGCGCAGTTTTTGCAGGACCATCAATTGGAGTGAATACCACTGGTCAAGAAGCCGAAGGACCACATTGTGTCGGCGGAGGAGAGCACTAATCATGTTTGCAGCAACTAGTACCTCTATTGCGTGGGTAATTCTTCTCATCTCACTTGCAGGGTGGGCGTTCTACGCATTTTCCAACATTCGGTCATCGCGCGCCGAAATCGGTTCCGAGCAAAAGCTTGCCGCGAACCGCAAGCCCTACTATGACGACGAAATTCTTGAAGGGCCACGTCTTGAGCGGGTCCAGATTCTTGGGCTTTTCTTCCTTGTCATCATCACTATCGCCTTGCCTCTCTACTGGGTTCTTGAACCTGGCCGTGAAGCCGGTGCGCAATTTGGTTTTGAGAAGCGTTTCACGGAGTGGGGAGCGACATTGTTCGCTCCTACTGCTGATGGCGGATACAACTGTGCAGGTTGCCACGGCGGCATGAAGGCAACTGGTGGCGTTGCTGCGTACGCAATCACTGACCCAAAAACGGGCGAAGTGAAATCTGTGTCATGGAAGGCTCCTGCGTTAAACACAGTGATGTATCGCTATACAGATGACGAAGTTCGTTTTGTTTTGAACTACGGCCGTCCGTTCTCGCCGATGTCTGCCTGGGGAACCATTGGTGGCGGTCCGCTGACCGATCAGTCGGTCACCACACTTATCGAGTACTTGAAGTCAATTCAGATTCCGCAAGATAATTGCGTGGAGCCGCGAGGCCCGTACAACCCGACGTGTGATGACGGCCAATTGCCTGTAGCGGAAAACAAAGCGATTATTACTGAAGCACAACGGCAAGTTGACAGTGGTACCTACGCAACCGTTGGTGAAGCGCTGTTCAATCTCAATCTCAATTCAGGCGCGTACTCGTGCGCTCGTTGTCATACAAAGGGTTGGTCGTACGACGATCCACAATCAACCGGCGGTGGTGCTCTCGGGCCAAACCTCACCGGTGGCTCTTCAGTTCGACAGTTCCCGAACCAGTCAGACATGATTGCGTTTATTAGTGGTGGCTCAGAATTGGGTAAGCGTTACGGCGAACAAGGTCAGGGAAGTGGTCGAATGCCAGCCTTTGGTCAGGTATACACAGACGAGCAACTTAAGTCGATCGTGGAATACGTTCGGAGTTTGTGATGTTGTCAGCACTACTTGCAGTCAGTTGGGAACCTGAGATCCGCGGATGGATCATCGTCATCATCAGCGTTGCAGTATTGATGGGTTCTACATATCTCATATTGGGTACAAACCTTGGTGCACGCCTTGGTTTTTTGGTAGCCATCACTGCTCTGGCCGGATGGATGATGTCAATGGCCATCATTTGGGCTGTGTACGGCATCGGATTAAAAGGACCAGAACCCACATGGCATCCGAGTGAACCAATCACCATTGTTCGTGATGGCGCTCTACTGAATCGAACGGAAATTGTGGAGGGTGCTAGCGACCTCACAGGTCTTAGCCCTGCTGTGGCAGCAAAGAAAATTTCTGATCAGTTGGTGAGCGAAGGATGGGAATCTCTCGAGGAATCTGATCCTCAACGTGGTCAGGCAGTCGCCTCAGCTGATGAAATTATTCTGATTGAAGCAAAGGAATTTGCTGCTGGAGAATTTGTTGCAGTTGCTGTGTATGACAAGGGTGGAGATCGGTATCCGAAACTTGGAGACTCAATTGACTTCCTGGCGTTCAAGCACAAACCTCGGTATTCAATTGTTGAAATTGCGCCGTTAGTAGCTCAGCGTTCGGAACCTGGTCGAGCACCTGCACGTGTCCAGATCGATGAAACTCAACCTCACCGTTACGTCGTAATGATTCGTGATTTGGGTGCGAAGCGTCGCCCAGCGTTCCTCATTGGCTTTGGCTCAGGACTGATCTTCTTTTTGTTGGTATGGGTATTGCATCGTCGCGAAGCGCTGTTGCGCAAGAATCTTGCACTCAAGTCCGCGGTGGCCTAGATCGTGGGCCAGTACCTTCCCATAGTGGTGTTGATGGTGTTGGCAATTCTGTTTGCCATTATCAGTCTTCTTGCTTCAAAGTTACTTGCGCCTAATCGCCCGAACTCTGCAAAAGAAGCGCCATACGAATGTGGAATTGTGCCAAGTCGTGAACCACCAGAGCGGTTTCCTGTCAGCTTCTATGTTGTTGCGATGTTGTTCATTATGTTCGACATTGAAATAATTTTTGCGTACCCGTACGCCGTTGATCGCGAGTTTCTTGGTACCTACGGATTTTTGGAAATGGCGTCTTTCAGCGCGGTGTTCTTCGTGGCATTCGTGTACATGATTGCTCGCGGGGCTCTTGACTGGGGTCCACTGCAGCGGGCAAGCAAACTTGAAACTCAAGAGTCACTTGGTTTCACATCAACGGGTTCTGTACGAGTTGTAGGTTCCGAAGGTCGAGCTGCCTAATGGGAGTTGTTCAAAACATTGTCGACGACGGTCTTGGCGGTATGGACCACAACTTTGTTACTGCACGTATCGAAGACCTAGTGAAGTGGGCACGTTCACGTTCAAGCTGGGGAGCATCGTTCGGTCTTGCATGTTGTGCAATCGAAATGATGGGAACGGGTGCATCGCATTACGACCTTTCCCGTTTCGGAATGGAAGTGTTTCGTGCATCTCCACGCCAAGCAGACATCATGATTGTCGCTGGTCGAGTCAGTCAGAAAATGGCACCAGTCCTTCGCCAGGTATACGACCAGATGATGGAACCCAAATGGGTCATCTCAATGGGCGTATGTGCTTCAAGTGGTGGAATGTTTAACAACTACGCAATTGTGCAAGGTGTCGACCAGATCGTTCCTGTTGATGTGTACGCACCCGGATGCCCACCAACTCCTGAAACTCTCATTCATGCCATTGAAACTTTGCATCAGTTGATTGAAGACGGAGAAATTATGCGTCGTCGCGCGGCAAACAATGGCGGAGCAGGCGTTGAACTTTCGTCTGAACCCGTCGCGCACGCTTCAGTCACAATTGGTACGAAGTAATCATGAGTGATGCAACAGGCACAGTGGAGAATGCTGTAGAGATTCAGCATGGTTGCCCAGTTCAAGATTCTCACGGACAACGTGTCCTTCATGCTTCGCGTGATCAGTATGTTTCAGTAATCAAGGCTTTGGCCGACGAGGGATATGAGATGTGCGTTGATCTCACCGGCGCCGATTACCTTGCCATGCCACACCGAACAATTGGTTTCGGCATTCAACCAGAGCGTTTTGAACTAGTTGTGAACTTGTTGTCATTGTCGCAGCGCAAGAGAATTCGACTACGAGTGCAGGTTCCTGCAGATGATGTGACCATGCCAACATTGTTTGATATTCATCCTGGGACAGAAGCTCATGAACGTGAAACTTTCGATATGTTCGGAATTGTTTTTATCGGCCATCCAGATATGACTCGTATTTTGATGCCAGAAGATTGGGACGGACACCCGTTACGTAAGGACTACAGCCAGGGTGCTATTCCTGTGCAGTTCAAAGGTGCTCACTCATGACCGTTATCTCTGCAGGTACCGCAGAAGGTGGACAAGAACTCCTGTCACGTAGTGAACTCACCGCAAAGGAATTGCTACGTGAAGTTGGTTCTGTACTACGCCTGAGCGAAGCAGAAGCTGCTCTTCTCGCTGAAGTAGAGACCGAGGCTCCAGAAGATCAAACGATGATCATCAATATGGGCCCGCAGCACCCAAGTACACACGGTGTTCTACGTCTCATGCTCGAACTTCAAGGTGAAACCGTGTTGCGGTGCAAGCCCATCATTGGGTACTTGCACACTGGCATGGAAAAGACTGGTGAAGCACTGACCTACATGCAGGGTGGCACCAATGTCACTCGCATGGATTATTTGTCACCATTGAATAACGAGCTTGTTTTCTCGATGGCAGTTGAGAAGTTGCTTGGCATTGATGGCGATATTCCAGAACGTGCTGTGTGGATGCGCATGCTGCTATCAGAATTGAATCGGATGAGCAGTCATCTATTATTCCTCGCAACTAACGGAATGGACCTTGGCGCAGTGTCCATGATGTTGTACGGATGGCGCGAACGTGAAGATGTTCTTCGTTTCTTCCAAAAGGTGACCGGCCTTCGAATGAATCACAACTTCATTCGTCCTGGCGGTGTTGCGGCAGATTTGCCAGCCGGATGGCGTGATGACGTTCTTGCCATTCTTGAAGGCTTGCCATCGCGACTTGAAGAATATGACATCTTGATGACTGGTCAACCTATTTGGCGCGAACGTCTACAAGGTGTTGGAGTCATCACGGCGCAAGAAGCAATTGCTTTGGGCGCAACTGGGCCGATTCTTCGTTCGACTGGAGTTGCTTGGGACCTGCGTCGTGACATGCCGTATTTGCACTATGACGAATTGGAATTCGACGTCATCGTTGGTCAATACGGTGATGCATATGACCGTTACTCAATTCGATTCAACGAGATTCGCGAATCAATGCGGATTGTCTATCAGATTCTTGAGCGCATGCCGTCTGGCGATTTCCGAATACAGAATAAGAAAGTCACGCCACCACCTCGTGCACGCATCGACGAATCAATGGAAGCACTGATTCACCATTTCAAGATCTTTACCGAAGGTTTCAAAGTTCCAGAGGGCGAAGTGTATGTAGCTATCGAAAGTCCGCGTGGAGAAATTGGTTGTTACATCGTGAGCGATGGCTCATCAAATCCATATCGCATGCATGTTCGGGCTCCGTCATTCGTGAACATTCAAACCATGCCGCACATGATGCGGGGCGGGCTAGTTGCTGATGCTGTTGCAGTTATTTCATCCGTTGATCCTGTACTCGGGGAGGTTGATCGCTAATGGCTCGACTAACAGAAGAAAACATTCGCCATTCACGTGAAATAATTGGTCGTTATCCAAAGGCCAGGTCTGCGACTATTCCGTTGTTGCACTTAGCTCAGGAACAAGATGGTTACGTCACAAACGAGGCGATGGCGCACATTGCCGAATTAGTCGGAGCGTCACCAGCAGAAGTGTTCGGAACAGCGTCGTTCTACGAGATGTTCAAATTCGAACCAATAGGTAAGTATCTCATCAATATCTGCGGCACTATGTCGTGTGCATTGTTGGGTGCAGAAGAACTTATGCATCATGCAGAAGAGCGTCTCGGAATCAAGATGGGTTCCACCACGGCAGATGGAAAATTCACTCTTGAACGTGTCGAATGTCAGGCTGCATGTACCGAAGCTCCATGCTTGCAAGTGAACTATCGCTATCGTTATCGCGTCACGCCAGATCATCTCGACACACTGATTGCGGATTTGTCAGCCGAAACTTTGGTATCAGAAATTCCTTCACACGGAATAGTTGCTTCTATTCGCCAGCACATTCCTGCTGATCGTGGAGTCGGTGCCGTTGCTCCGGAATTAGTCACTGAGAATCCTGTGTGGCTTGATGGAAAGGCTGCGCTATGACCGGCGGGACCTGGAAACACGCTCCCGGCTTTTATGTCGGTGACCGTCCTCAAGTTGTGACATCGCGTTTTCAATATGAAGACTCGTACACGCTCGAGCGTTACCTTGCCACTGATGGCTATAAAGGATTGCGTTCTGCACTAGCGCGTCCTGCAAGTGAAATTCATGATGAAGTAAGGAACGCCACCGTTCTTGGGCGTGGCGGAGCTGGTTTTCCTGCAGGTAATAAATGGGGGCTCATGCCACAAGGTGTATGGCCTCGCTACCTCGTTGTCAATGGTGACGAAAGTGAGCCAGGCACTTACAAAGACCGCTTGTTAATGGAATGCGATCCTCATCAACTGATTGAAGGTTGTCTGATCGCTTCGTATGCAGCTGGTTTGTCGCAATGCTTCCTTTACATACGTGGTGAAATGGCACTTGCTCAAGAACGAATTGCAGCAGCGCTCAACGAGGCATATGCAGCCGGATATATCGGTAAAAACATTCTCGGTTCAAATTTCTCTGTTGACATCGTTCTTCACTGGGGTGCTGGTGCCTACGTGGTGGGTGAAGAGACTGCACTCATTGAAAGCCTTGAAGGCAATCGCGGCATGCCTCGCTTGAAGCCTCCATATTTCCCTGCAGCAAATGGCTTGTACGGACAACCAACTATTGTCAACAATGTAGAGACTCTTGCCAACCTGCCTTGGTTGTTGAATAACGGAACTGCTGCATACACAGCAATTGGAACTGCTACTTCTCCTGGCACACGAATGGTTGCTGTTTCTGGTCATGTCAATCGCCCTGGCGTGTTTGAAATAATCAACGGCATCACAACATTCCGTGACCTGTTGTACGGAGACGAGTTCTGCCAAGGCATTCGCAACGGAAACGATCTCAAAGCTTTTGTACCTGGTGGCGGTTCTGCTCCCTGGTTCACTCCCGATCAACTCGATCTTCCGTTCGAAGCGAGTCAAGTGGGACCTGCAGGTTCAATGCTTGGTTCTGGCGCCGTCATGGTGATGGACTCAACCACAGACATTCCGCGTGCAGCACTCACCCTTACTCGTTTCTATGCTCATGAATCGTGTGGAAAATGCACACCTTGTCGAGAAGGTGGAACATGGCTTGAGCGTATTTTGTCTCGGGTTGTTGATGGCAAAGGCACAGATGCTGACCTTGATCAACTCTTTGAAGTGGGCGAATCTATTTGTCCCGGCGCATTCCCTCATGCCTCAAACGAGAAACTCGGAATTGCTGCGGTGCCATTTCCGTATCGTATGAACACCATCTGTTTCGTTGGACCATCTGCGTACGCGCCGGTTCATTCGGCTCTGACCTTGTTCCGCAGTGAATTCGACGCGCGCATCGTGAAGCGCACCATGATCAAAGTAACGGCGGTTTCGGAATGACCACTATTGACACCACCGACACGAACGACATGCCGCCTCAAGACCCGAACGCAGTGTCAATCACTATTAATGGTCGTACCGTTTCAGCGCGTAAAGGCGATTTCATCATTGCGGCAGCAGACAGTATTGACGAATATATTCCACGTTTTTGCTATCACCCACGCATGAGCTCAGTCGGCATGTGCCGTCAGTGCATGGTTGAAGTAGAGGGGCCTCGTGGCCCCATGATGGTTGTCAGTTGTATGACTCCAGTTGCTGATGGGCAAATCGTGCGCACAGATACGCCACAGGTGAAGCGTGCGCAAGAAGGCATGATCGAGCTACTGCTTGCGAATCACCCTCTTGACTGCCCAGTTTGTGACAAGGGTGGGGAGTGCCCATTGCAAGACCAGGCGTTCAGCCATGGTGCAGGCGAGAGTCGCTTTGTGGAAGAGAAGCGCCATTTTGAAAAGCCAATTCCAATCAGCGATTTGGTATTTCTTGATCGTGAACGCTGCATCTTGTGCGATCGCTGCACGCGTTTTGCTGATGAAGTAGCAGGCGATCCTCTTATCAGTTTCACTCAGCGTGGAAATAACACTCAAGTAATGACCTTCCCTGATGAACCGTTTGCTTCATACTTTTCTGGCAATACTGTGCAAATTTGTCCGGTGGGCGCGCTCACCGCATCGCCGTACCGGTTCAAGGCTCGTCCGTGGGACCTTGAACAACGCGAAAGCACATGCACGACGTGTTCTGTTGGTTGTCGAACAGTTGTTCAGTCGAGCCGTGATGAACTGTTGCGCTACCAAGGTGTCGATAGTGATCCGGTGAACTGGGGTTGGTTGTGTGACAAGGGACGTTTCAACTTCCAGTCAACGAATTCAGACGATCGCCTCTCAACTCCGCAAATCAAGTCGGGTGACTCCTTTGTTGCATCGTCATGGTCTGATGCTCTTGACTCGGTTGCTCGTGTAATCCGTCATTCGCGGGAAGGGTCAGTAGCAATTCTTGGTGGTGCTCGCGGAACAAACGAAGACGCATTCATGTGGGGTGCTCTGGCTGATGCAGCTGGAATCACAATGCGCGACGCTAATCTTGACGACGGACTTCCAGCATCTATTTTCTCGTATCCACAAGCGACAATTGATTCTGCATGTGCCGGTGGCACCGTGATTCTTTTGGCTCCAGACATCAAGGAAGAACTTCCAGTGTTGTATCTGCGACTTCGTGATGCGGTCCAGAAGAAGAGGATTCGTCTCATTGAGATTTCATCTCACGAAACTGGTCTGACAAAGTACGCATGGAAATCAATCCGCGCTGAGTCGGGAACTGCTGCTGCTGCTGTCCCTGGGCTTCTTGCACAAGCAGATGTTTCTGCACAACTTGCATCTGGCCCAGTAGTCGTTGTTACTGGTCGTCCAAACCTTGCAGAATCAGCATCACACACGATGGACGCTCTCTCTGGAGTTCTTGCGGTTGCGCCATCAGCAAGTGTATTGCCGGTCCTGCGTCGCGGAAATGTCCGAGGCGCACTGTCGCTTGGACTTGCGCCACTAAATGGCAATGACGCTGCAACCATTCTTGAAGCATCAGCGAAGGGCGATGTTGATTGCCTCATCCTTCTTGGCGCAGACCCACTCTCTGATGTTGCTGACGTTGATCTTGCTCGTCGAGGAATCGCGGGAGCCAAGTTTATAGTTGCCATTGATACCTTTCTCACAGATAGTGCGTCACATGCAGATGTTGTATTGCCGGCAGCTGCCTATGGTGAAAAAGATGGCACCACGATGAATCTTGAGGGCCGAGTAACTTCTGTCGTGCAAAAAATTACTCCTCACGGAACATCACGGGCAGACTGGATGATTGCAGTCGAACTCCTGACACTTCTTGGTCACGAATCAAACTTCACCACATTGTCAGACATTCAACGTGCGATGTCTGCTGCAGTTCCCGGTTTCGGAAGCACCACTACTGCGGTAGCGATCAAGCGCGACGGAGTCGTCGTATCTGTGACTCAGCGAAGTCCTGAGTCAGCTGCGACAAGTGTTGCTCCACCTCGCAACTCCTATGAATTTCGCCTTGATCTCAGTCGTAAGTTGTTCGACCGCGCGATCGGCACGATAACGAGTCCGTCGCTCGCTAACTTGGCGGCCGAAGCGAACATCTTTATTCACCCACTTGATCTTGATCGTGTGGGTGCTGCTGAAGGAACAAATGTGCGAGTTTCGAATTCGCACAGTTCCATTGTTCTGCCAGTCCGTGGGTCATTCTCGATACCTCGCGGAACAGCATGGGTGCCGTTCAATCAGATCGGCGCTGATGTGCGCGAACTCGTTCGTCGCAATGAATCAATCATTGACGTCAGAATTGAATCAATGTGAGTTCAGTAATTTTCGCCATTGATCCTATGTTGGAAGGCAATGTCCTCTGGACGCCATTACTCATAGTCCTTGTGAAAGTACTTCTCGTTTTTGTCGTTGGCTTGGTCGCAACAATGTTAATGGTGTGGTTCGAACGCAAGGTCATCGCTGGCATGCAGAACCGAGTCGGCCCAAACAAGGCAGGTCCCTGGGGAATCTTGCAAACTCTGGCAGACGGAATCAAGTTGTTCTTCAAAGAAGATCTCATTCCTGAACGTTCTGATCGATTCATGTTTCGCTTGGCTCCATACCTTGCCTTGGTCCCGGCGTTTCTCGCCTTTGCAATCATTCCTCTTGGTGGAGATTTTCGTGATGGCAAGGGCGGGCTCGTCACCTTGTTCGGACATCAAACTCGACTGCAACTAGCAGACCCACCCGTCGGAGTCCTGTTTGCATTAGCGATTTCTTCTATCGCTGTGTACGGAATCATGTTGGCTGGCTGGTCGAGCGGTTCAAAGTACCCGTTGCTTGGAGCTGTTCGCGCATCGGCCCAGATGGTTTCCTACGAAGCAGCTCTTGGCTTGTCTCTTGGTGCAGTGCTGTTGGTTTCTGGAACTCTGTCAACTGCAGGCATCGTCAACATGCAATCGTCTATTGGAAACTGGAACATAGTGGCAACGGGATTCGTACCGTTCGTCATATTCCTCATCGCCGCTACTGCAGAATTGAATCGACCACCGTTTGACTTGGTGGAAGCCGAACAAGAACTTGTTGGCGGATTCAACACTGAATATTCGTCAATTCGGTTTGCGCTGTTCTTTTTGGCTGAATTCATGAACACGGTCACAATGTCTGCGCTCATAGTGACTCTGTTCTTTGGTGGTCCTCAACCCATTTCTATAGGAAGTACAACTCTAGATATTCCGTTTATTCCGAACGCAATTGAGGGTACGGTCTGGCTTCTTCTCAAAGTGCTTGTCTTTTTATATATGTACGTATGGTTCCGCGCAACTCTTCCTCGCTTCCGTTACGACCAACTCATGGACCTCGGTTGGAAGATTCTGATTCCTGGTTCTCTTGGTTGGTTCATGTTGCTTGCTGCACAACGTGTTGGCCGCGATGCCGGATGGGATCAAATTGTGGTCACCTCGGTGACGGCACTTGTTTTGATTGGTGGATACGGATTACTGCTGGCTGCGCAACGCGTCAGTCGTGTTAATCGCGAGAAGGATGGAGCGAGCTTCTAATGGGCTACTTCGGAGGATTTCTCGTCACCATGCGTCAGCATGGTGCGCGTAACAAGGTCACAACTGAATATTCAGGTGGCCGTGTATTTCGTCGGAAACACAACGACACCAAAGACGAAAAGATTGCCAAGCCAGAGCGCATGCACGGACGTCACGTTCTTAATCGTTATGAAGACGGAATGGAAAAGTGCATCGGTTGTGAACTCTGCGCTGGTGTGTGTCCTGCAAAGTGCATTTATGTGCGCGGAGCTGACAATAACCCCGACAATCCAACGTCTCCGGGTGAGCGCTTCGGTTTCATCTATGAAATTAACTATCTGCGCTGCATCCATTGTGATTTGTGCGTCGAGGCCTGCCCGACAGAAGCTATTACTGAGACCAAGTTATTTGAGTTCTCATTTACAAATCGCCAAGATGCGATTTATACGAAGTCCGAATTACTTGTCGACAACCATGGCTTGCCGCAGCACCTTCCTTGGGAAGACTGGCGCCCAGGCGAAGACCAAAATACATCTGGTTGGATGCGCGCCACTGCGTCTGCCGGTAGTGAAGATTTTGTTGGTGTTGTGTCATGGGGTGGGGAACTTGGATACGGCGTTCGTCCTGCAGAACCTACGCAAAACATCAGTGATGAATCTGACTTGGAGAAGTGATGGAGCTCTTTGTCTTTGTTGTCGCTGCAGCAATGGTTCTTGCTGGTGCGTTAGGGGTCGTTACCCGGTCTAACCCCGTGCATGCCGCCATGAGCCTTGTTCTGACTCTGTTTGGCATTGCTGTGATGTTTGTTTCACACAACGCGCACTTTTTGGCAGCAGTTCAAGTGATTGTCTATGCCGGAGCAATTGTAGTTCTGTTCTTGTTCGTCATTATGTTGCTTGGCGTCGACAAGGCAGAAGATCTCAGTGTTGAACCAATTACTAACCAACGCCCACTCGCCGCAATTATCGGAGTGGGTATCAGTGCCATTGTGATCGCCGCAATTATTTCATCTCGGGCAGGGCTCGGAGCCTCGGGGGAAGGCGTCAATGAGACCACTATCGATTCTCCTGATGCAAATATTCGCCAGTTGGCGCGAGTGATTTTCAGTGACAACGTGTTTGCTTTTGAAATCACGTCAGTTCTTTTGTTGGTTGCGGTTGTTGGCACGGTCGTAATGGCACGTAAAAATAAGTCTGTAGGAATCGGGAAATGAATATCATTCTTTCTGTTGTGCAGCCCACGTCGACGTGGTACCTCATTTTGTCCGCAGTGTTGTTTGGTATCGGCACCATCGGAGTCATGGTGCGTCGCAACCCTCTCATTATGTTTATGTGCATTGAATTGATGCTGAACGCTGTGAACCTCTCATTCGTCGCTCTATCCAGCCAAATTGCCGACATTGATGGCCAAGTCGCGGTATTTTTCGTTCTCGTTGTTGCTGCCGCTGAAGTAGTAGTTGGACTTGGCATCATCGTGTCCATCATGCGACGACGCACCACTTTGACTGTCGACGATATGTCAGGACTGAAGGGGTAGTTGCCATGTTGGATCTTGTTTGGCTTGTTCCAGCACTGCCATTAGCGGGCTTTTTATTGATTCTCTTGTTCGGCCGGGTTCTTGGCGAACCAGGTGCCGGAATACTGGCAACAGCGATGACCGCATCCTCTTTTGTTGTAGTGGTTGGCGTATACCTCGACCTTTTGTCACGTACTGCAGAAGAGCGCCATCACGTCGTCACATTGTTCTCGTGGTTGCCTGTCGGTTCACTGCATGTTGACATGGCTTTCCTCGCAGACCCATTGAGCATCACGATGGCGCTCTTTGTCACGGGAATCGGATCTCTCATTCACTTGTACGCAATCGGCTATATGCATGGCGATCCGAAGTTTTCGAAGTTTTTCCTGTATCTCAACCTTTTTGTTTTCTCCATGTTGATGCTTGTTCTTGGTGAAAACCTTCTCGTTACCTTCCTTGGTTGGGAAGGTGTAGGTGCATGCTCGTACTTTCTTATCTCTTTCTGGCATACGCGCGACTCTGCAGCAACTGCTGGCAAGAAAGCATTCGTGACCAACAGAGTCGGCGACTGGGGAATGATGGTCGCGATGTTCCTTGCATTCTCTGCAGTTGGAACATTGTCATATGAAGGTATCAACGCTGCTGCAGAGGGCGGGAAAATCGCTGCTGTAACTGCTACTGGAATAGCCATGATGTTGTTTGTCGGTGCATGTGGCAAGAGCGCACAGTTGCCACTGTACATATGGTTGCCCGACGCAATGGAAGGCCCCACTCCGGTTTCAGCTTTGATTCACGCAGCCACCATGGTGACATCCGGAGTGTTCCTTCTCACGCGTATGTCACCAGTCCTTCACGCGTCGTATCCGTGGGTGGGTGATGTAATTGCTACTGTTGGAGCTCTTACCGCACTGTTCGCAGCGACTATTGCAGTAGCTCAAACCGATATCAAAAAGGTCTTGGCATATTCCACCGTCTCGCAACTAGGTTTTATGTTCCTCGCCATCGGTTCCGGTGCGTACGTTGCAGCAATTTTCCATATGGTGACACACGCATTTTTCAAGGCTCTCTTGTTCCTTGGCTCCGGATCCGTAATCCATGGCATGCATCATGAACAAGACATGCGCAAGATGGGTGCTCTTCGCAAGTTGATGCCAATCACCGGATTTACCTTCATTATTGGTTGGTTGGCTATTGCAGGAATCCCACCATTCGCAGGTTTCTGGTCGAAGGATGAAATTCTCCTCGCAGCGTTTGCAAACAATCGTCTTCTCTGGCTCATCGGAGTCGTCACTGCACTCTTGACCGCGTACTACATGACTCGCCAAGTCATCATGGTTTTCTTCGGTGAAGCACGTTGGCATGATCACGCAGAAGAGAATGGTGCCCATGGCGACCACACGCCACATGAAAGCCCATGGACGATGGTGACACCACTCGTCGTCCTTGCGGGTTTGTCGATTGTTGGTGGGGCGCTTCAGTTGCCGTTCTCACACAGCACAAAGTTCCTCGAGCATTGGCTTGAACCAGTGATTCATGATTCAGAGGTGTCTATCTCTGGCACCTGGGCCTATAGCAACAAGTGGTTGCTATTAGTAGTCGCAATTCTGATTGCTGTAAGTGGAGTTGTTGCATCAATAGCGGTGTATGCCAAAGGCAAGTTCAAGATTATTGAACCAAAAATACTTGCCGATGCGTGGCGATACGACTCTGCTGTGTCTGCAATAGTCGGTGGTCCTGGGCGCGCAGCCTTTAGCAGCGTTGCTGCGTTCGATGCCAAAGTCGTTGACGGTGCAGTGAATGGAATTGGTATCGAAGTTCGTGCTGCTAGTGGCCTCTTGCGCAAAATACAGAGTGGACTTGTTCGCACGTATGCATTTGTTATCGGTCTTGGTGCAGTGGTGCTGCTCGGTTGGTTCCTTCTGAGAGGAATTCTCTAATGCATGCTTCTTTCCCAATTCTGTCGGCGCTTGTCCTACTGCCGATTCTCGGTGCAGTTCTCATCACAATCATCAGCAATAAGCATCTCGAGTTTGTGAAACTCATCGCGATGCTTTTCAGCGTCGGTGTTGGTGGCATGTCAATTTGGCTATTGGCCTCTTTCCATTCTCATGATTCTGGATTCCAGTTTGTTTCTCAACATGAATGGGTGACGTCGTGGGGAATCTCGTGGCATCTGGGTGTTGACGGGGTTTCTTTATTCCTTGTCGTTCTCACCGGAATCCTTTTTCCACTAGTCATTCTCGGTGTTGATCCACATCACGATCACAAGCGCTACCTGGCATGGTTGTTGTTGCTTGAAGCAGGTGTGATGGGTAGCTTCCTCAGTCTCGATCTCTTCTTGTTCTTCATCTTTTTTGAAATTGTTCTTGTGCCGATGTATTTCCTCATTGGTGGATGGGGATACGACAAGCGCGTCTACGCGGCCACAAAGTTCTTTTTGTACACAATGCTCGGGTCCGCGTTCATGCTTGTTGGCATCATTGCCACGGCGGTGATTGCACGACGCGACATTGGATACCTCACTTTTGACTTGGTCACCCTTGCTGAGCAAGCAAGTTTTGCTACCAATACTGGTCGTTGGCTGTTCGTGTCATTTGCCATTGCGTTTGCTGTGAAGGTGCCCATCTTCCCGCTGCACACATGGTTGCCTGATGCACATACACAAGCACCAACGGGTGGCTCAGTCATCTTGGCTGGTGTGTTGTTGAAGATGGGAACGTACGGGTTTCTTCGATTTGGTTTGTACTTGTTCCCATCTGCAGCTGTATGGGCAAAACCGGTGCTGCTAACACTTGCAGTTATCGGAATCATCTATGGCGCTATCGCTGCCACTATGCAGACTGACCTAAAGCGTCTTGTTGCATATTCATCTGTTGCTCACCTCGGTTTTATTGTCCTTGGTATTTTTGCCATCACCTCACAATCGCTCACGGGCAGTGTGATGCAAATGGTGAACCACGGTGTTTCTACTGGCGCGTTGTTCTTGTTGGTCGGAATGATTTACGAACGTCGCCATACCCGTGAAATCGCTGAGTTACGCGGTATTCAATCCGTTGCTCCAATATTCTCGGCGGCATTCATGATTGTGATGTTGAGTTCAATTGGCGTGCCAGGACTCAACGGATTTGCCGGAGAGTTTTTGATACTGATTGGTTCATTTCAGTCCGCAAGGTGGTGGACCATTGTTGCTGCAACCGGCGTCATTCTTGCTGCGCTGTATTTGTTGTGGGCATACCAGCGCGTATTTCACGGTGAACCAGATGAAGCGAATTCAAGTTTCGCTGAAATGACTTTGCGTGAAGGTGCGCTACTCATGGTGTTTATCGGGCTCATCGGATTCACTGGTCTGTATCCAAAGCCAATGCTTGAGCGAATCGAGCCAAGCGTCGACAAGTTGGTGGAACATGTTGTCTCGCATAGTGATTACAGAACGCCGACCACACCCAATATTGTGGTGGAGCCTCATGGAGAAAAGGCAGGCGAGTGATGGTTTTTGCAGCAACACTTGATGGCCCATCAGTTCCTTGGGTTGAACTGATTCCCATTCTTGCGTTATTGGCTGGTACTTGTTTTCTTTTACTCGTCGGTTCGCTCGTTCCAACATGGCCACGCCGTGGATATGCATGGGTAACGGGTATCTCAACAACTGTGGCCATCGTTGCAAATGCGGTGAAGTGGAATAACTTGTATTACAACAAGGGCGAGACCTTCTTTGCAGATGCCATTGCCATTGATCGGTTCTCTGTTTTGGCAAGCATCACAATTTGTCTGGCAGTAATTCTCAGCGCGCTCATGCTGTCTGCCTATTTGGTGCGAATGAATGCTGACGGCCCAGAGTTGTATGCCTTGTTACTAACTGCTGCCATTGGCGCATTAGTTATGGTGTCTGCCAATGACCTGATTGTATTGTTTCTCGGACTTGAAACACTCAGTTTGTCGCTGTATCTCTTAGCTGCAAGCAATCGTGAGCGTGAACAGAGCCAGGAATCCGGTCTGAAGTACTTCATTCTTGGTGGCTTTTCGTCGGCGTTTTTCTTATACGGAGTGGCATTGATTTTCGGTTCAACGGGAAGCACAAAAATATCGGGTATCGGAGAAGCGCTGTCGGGGAGTATCTCCATCGTCGACACAGATGCGATGTTGCTGGTGGGCATAGGCATGTTGCTTGTTGGTCTCGGGTTCAAAGTATCGGCTGCGCCTTTCCATGTGTGGACCCCTGACGTGTACGAAGGAGCACCAACTCCGGTTACCGCGTTTATGGCATCTGCCGGAAAGGTAGCTGCGTTTGCCGCCCTCATGCGTGTTCTGTTGGTGGGTCTTGAACAACGCGTTGATGATTGGCGTCCTGTTGTGTGGGCACTCGCAATCCTCACCGTATTTACTGGTTCGATTTTGGCAGTAGTCCAGACAAACGTAAAACGTATGTTGGCGTATTCATCTATTAGCCATGCCGGGTTTATTCTGGTCGGCGTAGAAGCAGCCGCCCATATGAGTGGCGACGGCATTGCAAGTTCAATGAACTACCTGGCGATCTACACCGTTTTGGTGATGGGCTCATTTGCCGTTGTTCTTGCACTGTCAGGTCACACCGATGGCGACACGAACCTCGCCGATTTCAGAGGTTTGGCAAAGCGTCGCCCAGCTCTGGCCTTGGCATTTACAGTTCTATTGTTTGCTCAAGCGGGAGTTCCATTGACCGCTGGATTTGTTGCAAAATTTGCAGTGATTAAGTCGGCTGTAGAAGCTGACTCGTACGTTCTTGCAGTGGCTGCAATGGTGGCAGCTGTCATTGGGGCCTATTTGTATCTTCGTATTGCAGTCAGCATGTGGCTAGAAGAACCTGCTTCAGATTCTGAGATCACAATCGACCCGGCCGTTGTTGTTGTCATTGCAATCGCCGTGGTTGCAACTCTGGTTGTTGGCTTCTTCCCTGAGTTACTACTTCATGCCACACGCCTTGCGCGTTTTGCACCTCGCTAATTTAACTGGCGTGAGAAATCAGGGTATTAAATAAACCCTGTTGTGAGGGGTCTTCGCGGGCGGTGTCTTCTGGATGCCATTGCACTGCCACAATCCATGTTGAGCCTGTGTGTTCGACTGCTTCAATAGTGCCGTCCTGGTGTGTTCCGACAACGACTAGACCAGGTGCAACTTTTTCAATCGCTTGATGATGAAGTGAATGAATAAGCGGTTCAGTTGTTCCCATTGCTTGCGCTAAGCGTGATCCAGTGACGACTTGAATACCGTGCATTGTGTCGCGATGGTCAGGAGTCGTCTTGAGATGTTGCACGAGAGTGCCGCCGAGAGCAACATTGAGAACTTGTTGTCCGCGACACACGGCTAAAACCGGAATGTCGCATTCCATAGCCCGATGGAGAGCAGCAATTTCAAAGTCATCAATAAGTTCATTGACACCAAACAATCGGGCCCATTCAGCCGCCCCGTATTTTGAGGGGCTGACATCGCCGCCACCAATCATGAGCATTCCATCGCAGCGAGCAATTGTTGCGGCGATGGTTGATACGTCGTTTGTTGGCGGAACAATAACTGGCAGACCACCAGCACGATGGATGGCGTTTATATAGTTCTGTCCACAACTTGTAACCGGGGTGCGGTGTCCTGTTGCTTCAGGGCTTAGACGTCCTGGAATTACAATCAGCGGTTTGGTCATCCGGCTTCTACTTCGTCGGCTTCGTATCCGCCATTGCGCACTGCATTCAATACTTCATCAGCATGATCACGGCTACGTACTTCTAGTACAACTTGAACGCCAGTTTCCCGAACGTGCAAACTCACACCTTCGCGAACGTGTTCGACTCCGACCAGATTGGCACCAGTCTCGGCAAACAATGTCAGTAAACGTGCAAGGCCACCTGGTCTGTCAGAGATGCGAACAAACACGATAAGTCTGCGACCAGCTTTTGTTTCGTTACGGCGAATGAGTCCAGGAAGCAAGCCAAGATCAACGTTGCCGCCCGACAGAACAACACATGTTGTGCCACTTTGTGCTGGCTTTACCTGGCTACTCATGAGAGCTGAAACACCAACCGCTCCGCCTCCTTCAACGTATAACTTGCCGCGGTCCAACAAAAAAACCATTGCATCAGCGACAAGATCTTCTTCAACCACAATGATGTCGTCGACATATTGTTCGACAAGTGGACGCGTGAAAGACCCCGGCGACTTGACTGCAATTCCGTCCGCCAGCGTGACGATAGGACCGTCTGGGGCAGGAGACCCGGCGTATGGCGCGCAGGCACGCACTTGAACACCGATGACTCGAATCTTCGGGTTGAAAGTTTTTAGTGCCATTGCAACACCACCAGTCAACCCGCCTCCACCGAGTGGAATGATGACCAGAGATAAATCTGAAATGTCTTCTAGCAATTCAAGACCGAGTGTTGCTTGTCCTGCGACAACGATGGGGTCGTCATATGGATGACAGAAGTTCATTCCAGTTGCATCTGCATGTCGTTGTGCTGCAGTGACGGCGTCAGACAATATTTCCCCACCTTCGCTGAGAATCGCGCCGTATGAGCGCACAGCTTCCATCTTCGACAATGATGCGCCAGCCGGAACAAAAATCTGACACGGAACATTGTGATGTCGTGCGGCAAATGCAATTGCTTGAGCATGGTTTCCGGCACTACCCGCGACCACGCCGTGCTTCACTGCATCACCGAGAGAGGCGAGTTTGCTCATGGCACCGCGAATTTTGAAAGACCCCGTGCGTTGCAAATTTTCAGCCTTGAGCACCACGTTTCCGCCGTACCGTTCGGACAAGGCAGCGGACTCAGTGATGGGAGTGCGCTTGACGACCCCTATTCCAGCAAGCCGGGCCGCTTCGATGACGGCAGAGTCAATTGGTATAGCTGTCATCAGCCCCTACCGTAGTAGGCATGCGCGCTGTGCTCATCGCTAATAGTGAGGATGCTGATCCTGGTTTTGTTGGACGTGCCTTGCGCCAACGCGGGTACTCATTCACTGAATTTATTCGAGAAGACCACCAGAATTGGCCCTCTCTCGACGGCTTTGATCTCGTTGTTGCCATGGGGTCGAATTGGAGCACGTATTGGGATCATATTGCAGATCCGGTTCGGGCCGAGCAAACCCTGCTGGCAGATGCCGTGTCCCGGGGTATCGCAATTTTGGGCATTTGCTTTGGCGCACAACAATTGGCAGTCACCCTAGGCGGGGCAATCACCCGAGTAGAAACCCCCGAAATCGGCTGGTACCAGGTGTTTCCCGTCTCTGAGGCGGCAAATTCAGCCCCCGAATGCCTGACGAGAGGTGATTGGATGCAGTGGCATTACGACCGATTTAGTGTTCCCGCTGGGGCCACGGCCCTTGCTGACTCACCCGTCGGACCCCAGGCCATGATCTGCGGCAGGGCCCTTGGCCTTCAATTCCACCCTGAGGCGTCTGAATCAATTGTGCGATTGTGGATGACTGGCCAGGGGGCTGATGAAATAGCGGCTCTAGGAATAAGCCCCGACGAACTGATTGAAGAGACGAGTTCTCGGGTGGTTGATGCCGAGCAGAGATGCGATGAATTGATTGCATGGTTTTTAGAAAATATCGCACAAAGGCACATGGTTTAACTGCGTACTGATCCACTGGGAAGTTGGGACGATAGTGAGTCCCCGTAGTAGTTTTGGAAGCGATGTCCCCGTTCCTACGGTCCTATCTCACTGTTGTGTGGTTTGGACTGGCCTCCTTTCTTGTTGCCGGCTTGCTACTTGGTATTTCGGCACTCATTCGTCCGAATAATCCCAATGCGGAAAAATTGCTCACCTATGAAAGCGGTGTTGACCCCGTTGGTGATGGTTGGTCACAAAGTCAAATTCGCTATTACGTCTTTGCACTGTTGTTCGTCATCTTCGATGTTGAAGCAGTTTTTATATTCCCGTGGGCCACTCAACTAGAGCGGTACGGAGGTTTTGGCCTCGTAGAGATGGGCATATTTGTCGCCATCTTGTTGCTTGGTCTTGTCTATGCGTGGCGCAAAGGCGTCCTGCGCTGGGTCTAGGAATAAGGGTTTTATCATGGGTCTTGTAGATCGCGGTCGGTTGGGCAAACCGCTGACACAATTATTTAACCTCGGTCGTTCGTACAGCCTTTGGGTGTACCAATGGGGTCTTGCATGTTGTGCAATTGAAATGGGTGCGGCATTTGGTTCGCCACGTTACGACGTCATGCGTCTCGGAGTCATTCCTCTTCCTGCTTCACCGCGTCAAGCAGACCTTGTTGTTATCTCCGGAACTGTTACAGACAAAATGGCGCCAGCTATTAAGCGTTTGTATGAACAGATGCCCGAGCCGAAGTACGTCATTTCAATGGGTTCATGTGCAAATTGCGGTGGACCTTATTGGGATAGTTATTCAGTAACAAAGGGAATTGATCAAATCATTCCTGTCGATGTGTACATACCTGGCTGTCCTCCACGACCTGAAGCATTACTTGAAGGAATTGTGTTGTTGCAACAACGCATTAAGCACGAAGACATGGGCGCACGTTGGCGCGGCGAAGGCACAAAGTCAATGTACGTCGATGGCGAAACTGCAGAAAAGGGAGGTATCCCCGTTGTCGTCAACAACTGATACCCCAACTGAAACACCACGCGACGATGTGCGCGATCCAGAGATTGCTCGCGTATGTGCAGCGCTCGGAAGTGCTGTGGTTGATTCGCTCGTTAAGCCAAACGATGACATGTGGATTCGTGTGACTGCAGATGCATGGCGCTCAACCGGCGACACTTTAAAGAGCCTCGGTTACACCTATTTCGGATTCATCTCCGCCATTGACTGGTTGCCATCGCCGTATGGTCGCGGTGAAGACGACCCAACTGCGCCACCAGTCGAGCGCAGCAGTGTTATCAAACAGGGCTACGCAGGTGGTGACACTCGTTTTCAAGTGATTGCGCGTCTTGTGCAACCGTTCACCACACTTGGTATCAATATCAAAGTTGATGTTGATGATTCTCTAATGGCAATCGATTCATGGTCGCAAGTCTTTGCTGGTGCAAACTGGCATGAGCGCGAAACACATGAGATGTTTGGTATTAGTTTTAATGGTCATCCTGATTTGCGCAATATGTATTTGCCAAAAGATTTTGAAGGGTACCCACTACGTAAAGACTTTCCGTTGCTTGCACGCATGGTGAAACCATGGCCCGGAATTGTTGATGTTGAGCCACTCCCTGGTGATGACAGTGAAGAGGAAGGTGACGCATCATGAGTCTTCTCGGAGATCGTCAACAACTTGCATACATCGCAGCGCAAGCTGCTGACGCGCGCGTCAACGTTGAACTTGAAACAGAGGGCATGACTCTCAACATCGGGCCACAGCATCCTGCCACACACGGAACTTTGCGAATCATTGCTCGTCTTGATGGCGAACAAGTTCTTTGGGCGGATCCATCGTGCGGCTACATGCACCGTGGTTATGAAAAACTTACTGAAGTTCGTTCGTACCCTCAAGTTACATCGCTGGTAAACCGCATTGACTGGCTTGGATCATTTGCAAACGAAGTTCCCTTCATCTTGGCTGCTGAAAAATTAATGGGTGTTGAAGCGCCATCACGGGCACAGCACATTCGCACCATCTTGTTTGAATTATCACGTATTGCAAACGTCACTTTGTTTCTCGGTGATCTTGGTGTTCAGCTCGGCGCTGTTACGCCAGTGTTCTTTGCGTTCCGTGACCGTGAATATGTTTTGAACCTTATTGAAGGTGCAACGGGTGGACGCTTCCATCCAAACTTTGACCGCATCGGTGGATTGAAAGACGATCTGCCTGCTGGCTTTATCGATGAGACCCGCAATGTCATGAAGAAGCTTCGTGGCTTCTGCGATCAAATCGAAGACCTGTTGTTCGGAAACGAAATTTTCCAATCACGTACCCGCGGCATTGGTGTGATTCCGAAAGATGTCGCATTGCAATACGGAATGTCTGGTGCAAACTTGCGTGCAAGTGGAGTTGACTGGGATCTTCGTCGTGACCAGAAATTGCCTCTTGCGTACGACAAGGTTGACTTCAAAGTCATTACTCATCCAGATGGTGACTCGTTTGCACGTTGCTGGGTACGTCTGCAGGAAGTTCGTGAGTCAACACGCATTGTTGATCAACTGCTTGAAACAATTCCTACGGGGCCCATCATGGCTAAGGTGCCAAAGATCATCAAGGTTCCCGAAGGTGAAGCATGGGTCTCAACTGAGAACCCTCTTGGTGAAATGGGCTACTACGTCGTTTCTCAAGGTGACATGGGGCCATTCCGCGTCAAGATTCGCAGCGCATCGTTCAACAACATCTCGATTACTCCGTGGCTATTGAAGGGTGTCTATGTCCCAGACATCATCACCATTCTTGCTTCGTTGTATTTTATTCTTGGCGACATTGATCGCTGATGAATCTCGCATCTGTGCTTTCTGCTGATCTGCCGTATTGGGCGCAGTCACTTCTTCGTGTTTTAGGCGGGCTTGTTGCCGTTCTTCTTCCAGCTGGAACAGTGGTGTATCTGTTCTTGTTCAAGATGATGTCGTTCATGCAGTCACGTCTTGGCCCAATGGAAGCTGGCCCCCAGGGTTCGATGCAACTTTTTGCCGAAGTTGGTAAGTGGCTGCAAAAGGAAGACATCTATCCAGCGCGTGCTGACAAGTTCATCTTCAAGTTGGCTCCGCTGATTGTCTTGGCGAGCACGTTCCTTTTGGTGGTTGTTGTGCCGTTTGGTCCTGATGCACTGTTTACCGACTTTGAAGCAGGGGTGTTTTATGCACTTGCAGTGTCGTCGGTATCAGTTCTAGGAATTCTGATTGCCGGTTGGGCGAGTGCTAATAAGTACTCGTTGCTCGGTGGTTTACGTGCAGCTGGTCAGCTCATCGCGTATGAACTTCCGATGGTTCTTGCTGTTGTCGGCGTAGTGATCCAGGCTGGCACTATGAACCTGCAACAAATCGTGGTTGCACAAAATGCCGACTCAATGTTTGGCTTCAGTGGTCTTGGTAACCCATATGTCATTACACAGTTCGTTGGTTTTATCGTGTTTATGATTGCGGTACAGGCTGAACTTACGCAGACTCCGTTCGACATGCCCATTGCCGAATCTGAACTCGTGTCTGGTTACATGACTGAATACTCGGGCTTCCGATTCCTGATTTTCTTCATTGGTGAATTTGCGACTGCTGGTGTGTTCTCCATGATTGCCTCTGTTCTCTTCCTTGGCGGCTGGTCGGTGCCATTCTCGTGGTTCGGTTGGACCACCATCGACAGCATTGACAACTGGATGAACATCGTCGGACCACTTATCTTGTTCACCAAGATGATTATCGTTGTCTTCTTCATCATGTGGGTGCGCTTTTCATACCCACGTTTCCGTGAAGATCAATTGCAGAAGTTTGCTTGGAAAGTTCTTATCCCCGTATCGCTTGCCAACATCATGGTCACAGCAATTCTGAAGGTGGCGTTCTAATGCCAAAAGTTCCTGGTCTCGTTAAAGGTCTTGGTGTCACTTTCGGCACCATGATGAAAACCTTCAAGGACGGTTCAAACACGGTTCAGTATCCCCATGTAAAAGAAACGCCTCCGCTTCGTGCCCGTGGTGTTATCGCGCTTCATGAAGGTAACTGCACCTCATGCATGCTGTGTGTTCGTTCATGTCCCGACTGGTGTATCTACATTGAAGGCCATAAAGAGATGGCTCCACCGCGTCGCGCTGGTGGTGCTGCTCGTAAAGTCAACAAACTTGATCGCTTTGATATCGACTACGCATTGTGCATGTACTGCGGGATCTGCGTTGACGTGTGTCCGTTCGACGCATTGTTCTGGAGTCCTGAGTACGAATATTCAGAACCACGTATTGCTGATCTCTTGCACGACAAAACAAAACTTGGAGAGTGGATGGAAACGGTTCCTGAAGCACCAGAACTTGAAGTCGGTGCAGACAAGAAGGGCAAGAAATAGTGTTTGCCTCTGATGTTCTCGTTGCTCAAAATATTGGTTTTGCGATCATTGCTACAATCATGGTCATCGGTGCCTTGCGTGTCGTTACAACCAACAATGTTGTCCACGCTGCGTTGTGGTTAGTTGTTGTTCTTGCCGGTGCAGCAGCACAATACGTATTACTTGCCGCTGAGTTTGTTGCTATTACTCAAGTCCTTGTCTACATCGGTGCTGTAATGGTGTTGTTCTTGTTCGGAACAATGTTGACGCGTACTCGTATTGGAGCTGAGTCAGATCTCAACAACAAAAATTTGTTTTTCGGAATTTTCGTTGCTCTCACACTATTCGTTGCAATGGCAATGGCCCTCAATAGCGAATTCGGTAGTGAGAAAATGCCAGCAAATCCTGCAGTCGCAACCACGCAAGAAATTTCGGATCAAATCTTTGGTCCGTATCTCTTGCCGTTCTGGGCTTTGTCGTTTGTACTGCTAGCCGCTGTAGTCGGAGCCATTGTGCTTGCACGGAGGGACTAATTATGTTGGTCAACCAATTTCTCTTGCTTGCTGCTGTTTTGTTTTGCATTGGCGTCTATGGCGTTATCGCCCGCAAGAACGCTGTCCTTGTGTTGATGTCAATCGAACTCATTTTGAACTCAGTAAATATCAATCTGCTGGCCTTCTCTATGCGTAATGGCTCTCTTGATGGCCATACCTTCGCGCTGTACATCATCGCAATTGCCGCTGCCGAAGTTGGTGTGGGTCTCGCAATGGTCCTCCTCATGTATCGCAATCGCCGTTCTATTGACCTTGATGAACTCTCAGAGATGAAGGGCTGATCCAATGCTTGCTGAAGCCACAGAAGCAGCACTGAAGTCGGGGTGGTTCCTCGAGCATGCATGGGCCATCCCCGTCATTCCTGCATTGTCGTTCTTTCTTATTATTTTCTTCGGAAAGCGCATGCCAAAGAAGGGAAGTGAATTCGGCGTTGCTTCCATGATTGGTGCGTTGATCTTTGCTGGTGGTGCTGCATTCCAATGGATTCAACGAGTCAACGGAGCTCCTGAAGAAGCTTTTGTTTCCCCCGTTGTGAAGACATGGACGTGGTGGCAAAACAGTGGAATAACGTTTGGCATTGGTCAACATGTTGACGGACTCACTGTCGCAATTCTTTTGGTTGTTGCGTTTATCTCCACTTTGGTGCAGGTCTATTCACTCGAATATCTGCGTGGAGATCGTCGCTACACTCACTTTTTCGCTTCATTGACTTTGTTCTCTGCCGGAATGCTCAACATGGTTGTTGCAGAGAACATGATTCAACTCATCTTGGGTTGGGAAATCATGGGTCTGTGCTCATTCCTTCTTATTGGTCACTGGTGGGAAGAGGGCGCAAACAGTCGCGCTGCACTGAAAGCGTTCTTCACCACACGCACTGGTGATATCGGTCTTCTCACAGGCACAGCCATTCTGTTTTTCTCAGCTAATGAATGGACCACAAAGACGCTTGGCGTTTCTGGCTTCTCGATTCGTGGTCTGTCATCGTGGGCGTTGTCAGGTGACCCTGGCCATGCAGCCATCACAATGGGTGCAATAGCCCTCTTTATTGCAGCTATCGGCAAGAGTGGTCAGTTCCCACTGCACACATGGTTGCCAGATGCAATGGCTGGTCCAACCCCTGTTAGTTCGCTATTGCATTCATCAACCATGGTTGTTGCTGGTGTGTTCCTCGTCGCTCGTTTGTACCCGGTTTTCTTCAAAGGCATGGACATCCTTGGGGGCAGCGCCAACTTCATCGTTGTCATCGGTGGCATCACCATCGTTATTGCTGCACTGCTCGCGTTTGTGCAGACAGATATCAAGAAGGTTCTTGCCTACTCAACAGTAAGCCAACTTGGCTACATGATGATGGGACTTGGTGCCGGTGCATGGTTGCCGGCCGTCTTTCACATCTTCACGCACGCGTTCTTTAAAGCATGTTTGTTTCTTGGTGCCGGGTCAATCAGCCACAGTTCTTCGCATCACTCATTCGAGATGAAAAAAGACATGGGTGGGCTTCGCAAGTTCATGCCAATCACTTTTGGCACGTGGATTGTTTCCACTCTTGCTCTCTGTGGAGTGTTCCCCTTCTCTGGGTTCTTTTCAAAAGATGAAATCATCGACAACGTTGGGCACAATGGCTACAACGTTTTCATGATTGTTGGACTTGCCGGAGCATTCCTCACTGCGGCCTACATGACGCGCGCAACGTATCTCACTTTCTTTGGTCAGCCACGTGGTGCATCTGCAGGTGAACATCATGAAGAAGAGAGCCAAGACTCGCATGCGGTACATGATGACCGTGCAGACCATGGCCACGACACTCATGATTCACACGATGCTCACGCATCACACGGACCACGTGAATCTGGTTGGCTCATCACTGTTCCACTGGTTATCTTGGCAACACTTGCTCTTGGCTCTGGTTTCTTAAACGCAGCACCATTTGGAGAAAAGTGGGAAAACTTTAAGAAGTGGGTTGAGCCGAGTGCAGAAGTAGTCAACCCCACAGGCATTGCTTATGTCGTTGGCGGTGTCGGCGAGGCTCGCGTCGCATCAGATACTCCAACAGACTCAACTGTTGTAGAGGGAGAAGACTCAACTGTTGTAGAAGATGAAGCGCACTCCGAGATGTTGGAGGCGACCACTGCCAGTGGTGAAGACACACATTCCAGTGAATCAGTACATCATGAATCGCCGTGCGGAACTGAGACGCCAGAGCAAGGTGTTTGCGCGGCCCCGCAGCTTAGCCACGCGCCATTCAAGTGGTCTAAGGCCGGACTTTCAATGCTGATTGTTCTCGCCGGCTTCCTTCTCAGTTTGTTTGTATGCATTCAGTTGTACGAAAAGAAAAACGAGAAGTTTGTTGGCCTCACAGAGCGAAATAAGGCATTGGGCTTTGGATACAAGCTTCTTGTCAATAAGTACTACCTTGATGTTTTGTATGAAAAAATCATTGTTCGCTCGATCGCACACCCCATTGCCGGTGCGGTGTACTGGTTCAATCAAAAAGTTCTTGATGGCGTCGTTAACGGAGCAGGTACAACAGCAAAGACCATTGCTGGTTGGGTGTACCGCAATATCGATCAACGCGTGGTCGATGGAGCCGTGAACGGCACGGGCAGTGTTGCTCAAGGTGCCGGAAGCGCACTTCGTCCTGTTCAGTCTGGAAAAGTCAATCAATATGGGGCGTTGTTGTTCGGCGCAGCCGCCATCGGCGCCCTCGTACTCGTCATCGTAAATACCTAGGGAGCTACCGCAATGGAAGTCATAAGCAACCACAACTGGGCTCTAACAGTCGGCACATTCTTGCCGCTTGTCGGAGTTCTGATCATGCTGTTCATACCGAAAGCTGAAGAGGCACTGATTAAATCAGTCGCAATCGCAACAGCAATCGCCACACTCGCTGTGGGTATTTACACAATGGTCCAGTTCGACTTCGGCAATGCCGGCGCCATGCAGTTCGTGGCGAAACACGACTGGATTTCAGTCATTAAGTCGTCGTATTACATCGGCATCGATGGCATCAGCCTTCCGCTCTACCTCCTGTCGATGGTGATCACCGTTCTCGTCATGATTTATTCGTGGGATCACGTGCCATCACCTGGCAACCCAAAGGCATTCTTCAGCTTGATGTTGATTCTGCAAACAGGTATGGCCGGAACATTCATTGCTCGCGACCTCATCTTGTTCTTCGTGTTCTTCGAACTTGTGCTTTTGCCGATGTACTTCATGATCGGTGTTTGGGGTGGCGAAAATCGTCAATACGCATCGCTCAAGTTTTTCTTGTACACCATGTTTGGATCGGCTCTCATGTTGGTTGCCTTCTTGGCATTATTCTTCAAGACGGGAGCTGAGAGCTTCTCTATTCCGTTCCTCATTGAGCAGGGCGTCAATATTTCACGCACTACTCAAATTTGGATTTTCGCCGGAATGTTCGTTGGCTTTGCAGTCAAAGTTCCGATGTTTCCATTCCACACATGGTTGCCAGATGCACATACTCAAGCACCAACACAGGGTTCAGTCATCCTTGCTGCAGTGTTGTTGAAGTTGGGTACGTATGGGTTTGTACGTATCGCAATTCCGGTTCTTCCAGAAGCAGCGAGAGCATGGGCACCATATATAGGTGGTCTTGCAGTGATCGGAATTATCTACGGTTCGCTTGGCTGTCTTGCACAAACTGATATGAAGCGTCTGATTGCTTTCTCGTCTGTGGCACATATGGGCTTCGTGATGCTCGGTATTTCAACTCTCACTTCATTCGGTATGAATGCTGCGATGTTTGGCATGGTTGCCCATGGTCTCATCACCGGCATGTTGTTCTTCGTTGCTGGTTCTGTCAAAGAGCGTTACCACACGCTGGAAATTAAGCGCATTTCTGGCATGTTGTTGCAGATGCCAAAACTTGGATGGATTCTTGGCTTCTGTGCAATGGCGTCACTCGGCTTACCGGGTCTTGCTGGTTTCTGGGGCGAGTTCCCAGCAATCTTGTCTGCATACCAACCAGCTCCGGGACTTTCAGTCAATGTGTTCCGCACGTACATGGTGATTGCAGCTATCGGAACAGTCTTTGCTGCCGCTTACTTGTTATGGCTCTTCCAGCGCATCGCATTTGGTGAACCAGCTGCAGAGTTTGCTGCTGGTCACGGACATGATGAGGACATCCATGATGTCAACAAGTTTGAGTGGATTGCCTGGACACCACTTCTGATCGCAATTGTTGTCTTTGGTGTGTACCCACAATTGATGTTCAAGGTTCTTGACCCAGCAGTGGGCGTTACTCTAAAGGCTTTCGGAGGCTGACCCGTGCTAAGCACAATCGCCACCGCAGCGTGGTCATCGCCAACAATTGATTACCACGCGTTAGCTCCTGAGATGATTCTTGGGTTAGGTATTGTGCTGCTCTTGTTGCTCGACTTGTTCTTGTCTGATGCTCGTAAATGGTTGTTAACCCCTGTCGCAAGTTTTACCTTGCTTGGTGCGTTCATCCCGGTACTGACGTTGGCATTAAACGATGCCGGCACGCGACAAATGTTTGACGGTCGTTACGTGATTGATGATTTCAGTTTGGTGATGAAGGGCATGTTCTTACTTGCCGGATACGTAGTTGTTCTTCTTGCCGCTGACTACATCCGTGAAGGTGACTATTACCAAGGTGAATTTTGGTTCCTCATGCTGTCCAGTATTATGGGAATGGTCATGATGGCATCAAGCCGCGACCTCATCTCCATTTTCGTGTCGCTTGAGTTCTTATCCATTCCTGCATACATGCTTGCTGCATGGCGCAAGCGTGATTCGCGAAGCAACGAGGCTGGTATCAAGTACTACCTTCTTGGCGTCTTTGCCTCAGCAATCATGCTGTACGGCATGTCATTGCTCTACGGAATCACGAACTCAACAAAGCTCACTGAGATCGGTGCTTCTCTTGGTAGCAACCTCTCCTCAATTCGTGCACTCGCGGTGTTCTTCGTGGTCATCGGTTTTGCGTTCAAGATTTCAGCGGTGCCATTTCACACGTGGGCGCCTGACACTTATCAAGGTGCACCAACACCTGTTACTGCATTCTTGTCAGTTGCCTCAAAGGCAGCTGGTTTCGTTGCGCTTGTAACGGTTGTGTATGTCGGATTCCCTGGCTCACACGCCGTGTGGCAGCCCGTCTTTTGGATTCTCTCTGCGGCCACAATGACTCTTGGCAACGTCATGGCATTGAAGCAAACAAGCATCGTGCGAATGTTGGCCTATTCATCAATCGCACAGGGCGGTTTCATCCTCATGCCACTCGCCGTTGCTGGTGAAACGGGTGTCGCAGAGTCTGCGTTACGCGCGGTCGTTACGTACCTCATTGTGTATGCAGCCACCAACCTCGGTGTCTTTGCTGTCGTTATGGTTGTCGCTCGCAAGACACGTAGTGGTGAAATTTCCTCGTACGGTGGGTTGTTCTCATATGCCCCTGGTATCGCAACTCTGATGACTATCTTTATGGCATCGCTTGCTGGTATCCCGCCGTTTGGTGGTTGGTTCGGCAAGTTCGCAGCCTTCCAGTCGCTTGTTTCTGCCGGTACAACCTGGGCCTATGTTCTTGCAATCATTGGTGGCGTGAACTCAGTTGTCGCTTTTGGCTACTACGGCAGCATCTTGCGCGAAATGTGGATGCGCCCTGTTCCAGACGGTGACACATCTCCAGTACCTGTGAAGTCATCACTTGCAGTCGCCCTTGGTATTACTAGCCTCGCGACATTGTTGTTGGGTGTGTTACCTGGCCTCGTGATTCACTTCGGTGATATTGCCGGTCTAGCCGGTGCCTTCGGCCGCTGATTCCATTCGCGCTGCGATTGCAGCGTCACAGGGGAGCATTCCGTTCTCTTCGTTCATGGACTTCGCACTGTACAGCGAGCATGGTTTCTATTCAACAAAAGGACGCGCTGGCCGACGTGGAGATTTCATTACCTCTGCGGAAGTAGGACCGTTGTTCGGAACTGTTCTTGGTCGAGCAATCGATGACGTATGGAATCGTCTTGGCCAACCGGACAATTTTCAGATTGTGGAAGTGGGTGCTGGTCCTGGAACGTTGGCACGATCTATTCTTGCTGCAGCGCCAGAATGTCTTCAGCGGGGCGAATACATCACCATTGAAACCAGTGCAACACAGCGGGCGCTTCACCCAGATGGCGTGACATCAACTGACTCAATGCCATCAATCATTGAATACGGCGTAGTCATCGCCAATGAATTGCTTGACAACATTCCTTTTGAATTGTGGGTATACGACGACGGGTGGCGCGAGGCACATGTGATTGCAACTGGTGAATCTTTTGCCGAGATCTTGGTGAACTCTCCAGTTTCATCGTTCTTGCCAAGCAGAGCATCACATGGTTCACGTGCACCTATTCAACGTGAAGCCGCGCAGTGGTTGGCCGATTCATTATCGGTACTACGTCGTGGGTCAGTTATTGCCTTCGATTACTGCACACCTCTAACGGCTGAAGTTGCATCAATGCCGTGGCGCGAATGGTTGCGAACATACGCAAGCCATGAAAAAGGTAAGCACTACTTACGCAACCCCGGCGAACAAGACATCACAACGCAAGTGCTCATTGATCAATTGACTGTGGTGCGTGAACCAGATGCAGTGAGAACACAAGCTCAATTTCTTCAGCGGTGGGGCATAGATGAATTGGTGGAAGAGGGCAAGCGGGTGTGGGCTGAACAAGCATCTGCGCCGACGCTTGCGGCAATAAAAATGCGAAGCCGCGTTACAGAAGCTGAAGCTTTGTTAGATGAAACCGGACTCGGAAATTTCACCGTATTGGAATGGAATAATCGCTAAGCGATTTGTTTGTCGGGCCGGCTAGTCAGCCATGCGCCGACCAAGACCACACACATTCCGACAACTGCAAGTGCAGTGACTTTTTCGTCACGGAATAAAAGCCCAAGAATTGTTGCAACAACAGGGGTGAAGAATACGCCAATCACGCCTCGCACAGCACCGGCACGCACCATCAACATGCCGTACATCACATAGGCAAAACCAGTTCCAAACGCACCGAGCACTAAAAGTGCAAAAAATGCCGACCAAGCAAATTGGCTATCAAAGAATGCAGGAATTCCCAGCGGCAAGGAAAAGAGCAAGGCAAAAAGTTCTTGCCACAACAGAACGGTGAGTGTCCCGTACTTCACTTGCATCTCTCGCGACAAGATGCTGGTGAATGCATAACAGCAGGTTGCGGCCAACAAGAAGGCAACACCACGTAGGGATGCGCCCTTTCCGTCGCCAACACTGCCGATCGAGATCAGTGCGATTCCGATGAAACCAATGATCACGGCAGTGATGCGTCGAGCAGATGGCATATTGCGGGTCAAAATGGCAGCGGCAACAACGGTGGTAATTGGAATCGAGCCGTTGATCATTCCGGTGATGGATGACGAGACTGATTGCTCGGCCAATGGGTAGAGATAGAAGGGAATGGTCATTGCCACGAGACCGAGTAATGCAACGCGCACCATGTCGGACTTGTCGATGCGTTTACGGGCGGCAGGGAAACAGGCGAGCGCTAGTGCTCCAAAGCCAAGGCGTGCGATGGGCACAACGCCGGTTGCCACGTGGTCAATGGCAATGGCAATAAACAGGAAAGATGCACCCCAGGTCAGCGCAACTGCTGAGGTCATGCCCCATTCCGTTGGTCCGAATTGCTGGGCGGTATCGCGCCCGAGGTTTGACTTTGTCACTTGTTTAGTCTTGCCGCTCGCCATAGGTAACTGAGGCTTCGTTTCACTAGTGTCATAAGAACCAACTGGGGGTTTCACATGGCAGATAACGACAACCACGACACAATCGATGCTCTTCAATGGGAAAAGCGGACATTTCCACCGTCCGATGCCTTCAAGAAAGACACTCTTGTTGCAGGTACTTTTCTCTACGACGAAGCCAATGAAGATTACGAGGCTTTTTGGGCGCGTCAAGCCAGTGAGTTGGTGTCATGGGA
>SHUR01000052.1 GCA_009694565.1 Ilumatobacteraceae bacterium
GCTCAGCAGCCACTGAACAACGTTGTGCGCGTTGCGCTTCAGTCTCTTGCTGCCGTAATGGGTGGAACACAGAGCTTGCATACAAATGGCTACGACGAAGCTCTTGGTTTGCCAACCGAAGCAGCGGCTCGTATTGCATTACGCACACAACAAGTGATCGGATACGAAAGCGGAGTAGCCGATACTCCCGACCCACTTGCTGGTTCATATTTTGTTGAAACATTGACAGATGAAGTGGAACGTCTTGCGTGGGAATACATCGAACGCATTGATGCAATGGGTGGCGCTGTTGACGCCATTGAAGCTGGCTTCCAAATGGACGAAATTGAACAGAGTGCGTACGAGTACACAAAGTCAATTGACGATGATGAGCGTGTCATTGTCGGCGTCAATAAGTTCACAGTGGAAGGCGAAGGGGAACCCAATGTGTTCCCAATCGACCCGACTCTTGCTGTTGGCCAATTGGCACGTCTGAAGAAGTTCAAGGAGAATCGTGACCATGCAAAAGTTGCAGCACTTCTTGAAGAAGTTCGCGCGGCTGCCCGCGGCACAGACAACATCTTGATTCCGATGAAAGAGGCATTGCGCGCTCATGCCACCCTCGGCGAAGTCAGTGATGCCCTACGTGACGTGTACGGCACCTATAAGCCTGGCCGGTAGTACTCGCCATGAGCGAACAGAATGTCATTGTTGAACGGGTGGGAAATCGTCTCGACATTATTCTGAATCGTCCAGACCGAAAGAATGCAATCACGCAACAGATGGCCGTTGAATTGCGTGATGCTTTTCTGAATGTTTCTTCAGATGTCGGTTGCATCTTGTTGTCAGGTTCAGGTGGGGCATTCTGTAGTGGTATTGACCTTAAGGTCGCAGGCGCTGACCTGAAGAATGAACCGTTGACTGCGTGGGTAGAAGTGCATGCCGCGATCTATAAGTGCCGCGTGCCTGTGGTGGTAGCTCTCGAACGGTATGCCATCAACGCTGGCGCAGCACTTGCGCTGGCGGCAAACATTGTTGTTGCCGGATCATCTTCGTTTCTGCAAGTGGGTGAAATTGCGATGGGAGTTCCAGCACCGATGTGTCAAGCCTGGCTGCATCTGAAACATTCGCAAGCAGTTGCAGACCGTGTTGTTCTGGTGGGAGATCGCATTGTGGGAGACGACATGGTGGCACTCGGACTTGCCTCTGAGGTAGTGGCAGACAGCGAAGTATTGAATCGATCACGCGCTATCGCTGACCATATTTGTTCGCATCCGCAACGTGGACGTGACGGAATCATGCGCACATGGGATTCATTGCGTGGTCGTATTGAAAACCCCGATGAATGGTTTGCGAACCTGATACGAAAGTTCTGACTTCGTGAACTGTCGCTTTCTTTGCTTGCTTATGCGAGTCGAGTGACTGCGATATTTGGTCGATCTGGCGCCGCAACTGATTGTGTTGGCCAACCAAGATAGATGATGCCCATCACATGGTCTGTGGCGTCCATAGAACACAAATTGGTGATTGCATCATTCGCGCCTTTTGCCGGAGATCCCCACAAAGCTGCGAGTCGAAAAGATTCAGCCATCAACAACATGTTTTGAATTCCGGCAGCAACCGCGTACTTGTTCTCTTCTGTTTCATTGTCACTCTGACCTATGCCGGCGGCGATAACAATGACAACGGGCGCACGCATGAACTTTCCGCGGGTCTTTGTCACTTTCATCGCTTCGTCCCCCTGGGCGGTCATAGCATCGGCGATGGAATCGCCCAGGGTTTTTCGAGAATCGCCAGAAATGACAGCGACACGTAATGGCCACGTACGTCTGTGGTTAGGCGCCCATTGGGCGGCGTTGACAATGCGATCTAATACTGCAGGATCAATTTCTCGCGCCGCATCAATCAACATGCTGCTGCGTCGCCCAGCAATCAGAGTTTCTAGTTCGTCTGGTGTCATTAGTTCTTATGAAGGTCAGCATTAAGGCCGCCCCATGAACCCGAGCGTGCGATGACTTCGACTGCGCCAGTTAATGAGTTACGGCGGAACAACAAGTTTGACTGACCAGAAAGAAGTTTTGCTTTTACTTTTGATCCTGAAGGGTCGATAACAACAGTGCCGGCCGTGACATAGAGGCCAGCTTCCACTATGCAGTCATCACCAAGGCTGATGCCGATGCCTGCGTTTGCGCCGAGAAGACATCCTGTACCAATAGTGACCATTTCTTTTCCGCCACCAGAGAGTGTTCCCATAATTGATGCGCCGCCGCCAATGTCTGACCCATCGCCAACGATGACGCCAGCTGAGATACGACCTTCCACCATTGATGCTCCCAATGTTCCGGCATTGAAATTGCAGAAACCTTCGTGCATCACTGTGGTGCCAGGCGCAAGGTGGGCTCCGAGGCGCACGCGACTTGCATCTGCAATGCGAACACCGGAAGGAACCACATAGTCGGTCATGCGTGGGAATTTGTCAACACCGTGCACGACAAGGTGTTCGCCGCGTTGTGCAAGGTTCCATGCGACAGATTCCAGTGCCTCAACAGCAACTGGCCCACGTGAGGTCCATGCAACGTTTTGCAATAATCCAAATGCACCATCAAGGTTGATGGTGCGAGGCTTGACAAAGCGCTGTGACAACAGGTTCAGACGTAAATACACATCTGCTGCACTGGTTGGCGCAGCCGAGATTTCAATCTCAACTGTGACTGCTTCAAATGCCACACCACGATCACGATCTGTATCAACACTTGGCTGATGTGATGGTGCGTCAGCCGAGGAGAATTTCCCGAGGCCGACAGTGCGAAAGCGCACGTCAAGTGTTGCTCCGTGTGAATCAAGTGTTGCGATACCAACACCCCATGCATGATCTGACATTAGAAAGCCTCCAGGCGAAGAGTAGGGAACAAGATGACGTCACGAATTGATTGTGCATTGCCAATCAACATGACTAAGCGGTCCATGCCGATACCAAGGCCGCCGGTTGGGGGCATTCCGTATTCCATGGCACGTAAGAAGTCTTCATCAACAGTGCTGGCTTCGGCGTTACCAGCTTCTTTTGACTTCTGTTCGTCTTCAAAACGAAGCCGTTGTTCAACGGGGTCGTTGAGCTCTGAATATGCATTTGCTAATTCACGTCCACCGACAAACAATTCAAATCGTTCTGTCAAATATGGGTCGTTACGGTCAACGCGAGCAAGCGGGCTGATTTCAATGGGGTGGCCGGTAACAAAGGTCGGTTCACGAAGTGCCGCTTCACAGGTTGCTTCGAAGAGTTCTTCAATGATTTTTCCAGGCCCAAAATGTGGCAGAACCTTGACACCGTGCTTTTCGGCAAGTGCAACGAGTTGTTCGCGTGGTTGCGATGGATGCACCTCAACACCTGTTGCTTCTTTTACTAGGTCAATCATTCGCACTCTGCGCCACGGCTTGGCAAGGTCAACGGGGATGTCATCAATCAATACCGTGGATGAGCCGATGGCATCGTTTGCCGCATTGACGAATAGAACTTCTGTGAGGTCCATGATGTCGGTGTAATCAGCGAATGCTTGGTACAGCTCCATCATTGTGAATTCTGGGTTATGGCGCGTTGAGATTCCTTCATTGCGGAACACACGCCCGATTTCAAATACTCGTTCCATACCACCAACAATGAGCCGCTTGAGATGCAGCTCGAGCGCAATACGTAGATACAAGGTCATGTCGAGTGCATTGTGATGAGTGACGAATGGTCGAGCATGTGCACCACCAGCCTCAACGTGCAGTACCGGAGTCTCGACTTCAATAAATCCGCGCTCGTGCAAGGTGCGTCGAAAGCTAGCGATGACCGCATGTCGTACCGCAAACATGCGACGCGATTCCTCATTGCCGATGAGGTCTGCATAACGCTGGCGGTAACGGGTATCGGTATCGGTCAGTCCGTGCCATTTGTCGGGGAGTGGGCGCACTGCCTTTGATAGCAGAACGACAGAATTGACCTTGATTGACAATTCACCCTTTCGGGTTGTCATAACAATGCCTGTTGCGCCTACCCAGTCTCCGAGATCGAGGTTGTTGATGGCATCAAATGCATCGTCGCCGACGATTGCTTTAGAGACGAACAACTGAATTGAAGTTTCACGATCTTGCAATGTTGCGAAAATAAGTTTTCCCTGATCACGCTTCAGCAGAATTCGGCCTGCCACCGTTACGTGGGTCTCGGTCTCAGAGCCAGCTTCCAAAGTTCCGAATTCTTTGCGTATCTCACCAAGGGTGTGGCTGCGATCAAAACGGTATGGGTAGGGGTTAGTGCCCACAGCGCGAAGTGCATCAAGCGAGCCAAGTCGGCGCGCCTTCTCTTGTTCGAGGCCATTAGTTCCTAGATCTACAGATTCATCACTCACAGACCCTCTACGGTAGTTCGCTCACCTACTGAACGGGGAAGCCATTCATCAACTATGGTCAAACGGGTGCGATGGAGGACTTCACTAGCGATAACTGCCCTTGTGGTGTCGACCGTCAGTTCTCGCGCAGTTGCTGTCGGACCTAGTGCTTTGCCGACCACTGGGCTTGAGCCCACAATGTCAGTGTCGGCAGCGTCAAGTTTGACACCACAAGAGGTGAAGAAGATCAGTGCTGGTGTGATCGCAGGAGGTGCAGAACCGCATTCGTTGAAATTCCCGACCATCTCGCTGACAGCTCAGACACGAGCAGGTAAGGATGTTTTTCGCCTAGGGGAGGGCTGGCGTATTCCCATGGCAACCATGGTTGCTTCATCGAGTTACGTGCGGAGAACTGGTGGAGACGCAATGGCAGACGTTGTGGCGCGTGGCCAAGTGTTGATGGGTGAGACGGCTGCCGAGGTTCGTGGAGCACAGGTTGGCGATGTGTTGACATTGCGTGATCGCAAATTCTGGATGCATCCGTTCACAATTGGCGCAATAGTCGCCGATGAATTTGTCGACTCAGGTGATTTATTGATGTCAAGCTCGGCTGCCACCGCGCTTGGTGAAATGCCTGTCTCACGAATTGCCATTACCCAGATAGTTTCGCCGGCCTCAGTGCTTGCGGGACTACAGAAATACGGCATCACAATTGGAACCGCGTATCGATTGCGCTTGTCATGGGACAGGGAGAATCCTGATGGCACTTTGGGAACTGCTACTACCAAGAAGTTATTAGGCGAATTTTCATATCGTCCAACTGTCGGAAGTTCGATTCTTGTTGCAGGTTCATGGACATTGCGCAACATCGCGTGGAAGATGCGTTACACGGATATCAAATTAGGAAACAACTGTCACCGAATTGTTGTCGATGCAATTCAGGGTGCTCTTACCGAAATTAAGAATTCTGGTTTATCTCGATTCATCGACACGAGGAATTCCAATCGTTACGGTGGTTGTTTTGTTGGGCGCTACAACAGGCTTGCGGGTAACTTCGGTGCACCATCACGGCATGCATGGGGAATGGCAATTGACATCAACACAGATACAAACCCACAAGGTGGTGTCCCGCAGATGAATTGTGCCGTGGTGCGCATTTTTCGTAAGTGGGGGTTTGCGTGGGGTGGAAACTTCTGGCCTGCAGATGGCATGCATTTTGAATATGTGGGAGAACAACGAGATCAATTGGGATATCCATCTCGGTATTGCCCCAATAAGGCTCCCTTGCTGGCAATGACCCTTCCACTATTTGGAGCGACGACTACCACCACGACAACTTCGACGACTGTGCCGATTGCGACGACAACCACATCTACAACGCCCACCATCACTACGACAGCACCGATAACCTGACAAACGTGAACGCCGATAAAAAGTTAGTAATTATCGGTGGTGGCCCCGCTGGCCATTCGGCAGCGTCGGCTGCTGCTCGGCGCGGTGTGTCGGTAACGTTGATTGAGCGCGAAATTCTAGGTGGCGCCGCGCATCTTTGGGATTGTGTGCCTTCGAAGGCAATGATCGCTACCGGTGGCGCGATGAGCTTTACTGGCAAATTGTCAGGCATGGGATTAGAGAACCGTACGGCGCAAGTTGATGTCGAAGCATTGACGTCGCGTATTGAGAGCATAAAGACACGATTGTCAAACGATGTTCACAACTTGTTGCATAGTCAAGGTGTCACGGTCATTCTTGGCACCGCTCGACTCGTCTCTGCACACACTGTGCATGTTGATGCGGCAGATGGAACAACGCACCTACTTGAAGCAGATGACATTCTCATTTCAACTGGTTCTCGCCCACGTATTCCTGCATTTGTCACGCCCGATGGCGATCGAATTCTGACAACACGTGATTGTTATCCACCGCAAATTTTTCCCGACAGCGTCACCATCATTGGTTCAGGTGTCACTGGTGTTGAATTCGCGCATATGTTTGCGTCATTCGGCTCAAAAGTGACTCTCGTAGTAAGTCGTCAACAAGTTTTGCCAGGCAAAGACCCCGAAGTTGCAGCAGTGTTGGAAGATTCCTTTCTTTCTCGCGGCGTACGTTTGTTCAAAGGTGCACGTGCCACTTCTGTTGAGCGCACAGAAACAGGCGTGCGTGTGGTTTGTGACGATGGCCGCATGTCTGAAACAACTCATGTTGTCCTCGCTATTGGTTCTCTTCCGAATACTGAAGGTCTCGGACTTGAACACGTGGGAGTTGTCACTGACGGCGGTTATATCCCCATCAATCGTCACTGCCAAAGCAATATCGAACATATTTATGCAGCAGGTGATGTCAGCGGAAAGCTTCCATTGTCGTCGGTTGCCGCCATGCAAGGACGCAAAGTTGCTGAACAGGTTGTGGGTGGCCCGAAAGGTCCGCATCGTCATCTTGACTATGACAAAGCAGCATCCGCCATCTTTACTGAACCTGAAATTGCTGATGTCGGGCTAGCTGAAGCAGAAGCTTTTGCATCTGGCAGGAAAATTCGCGTGACGAAGGTGCCATTTTCAACAACAGCCAAAGCACTAATCAATAACGACTCGCGTGGATTTGTGAAGATCATTAGCGACCCAGCTACTGGCGAAGTATTGGGTGGCTCAATTGTGGGTCGTCACGCAGCAGAACTCATCAGTGTGATCGCTCTCGCAGTTACTGCAAACCTCAAAGTCACTGACATTGAAGAATCATTGTTAGTGCACCCAGCCTTGGCTGAAGCACTTGCTGATGCGGCTGAGTAGTTATTCAATAACGACGACAACGTCGCCAGCGCCAACCGTGTCGCCGGTCTTAACATTGATTGCCTTCACAACGCCCGACTTGTCTGCTTCGATTTGGTTCTCCATCTTCATGGCTTCCAAGACAACGACGCTTTGACCAGCTTCAACTGTTTGGCCCACTTCAACAAGAACTTTTACGATTGTTCCTTGCATTGGAACAGATACCTTGCCGCTGCCACCGCCGGCACCACCCGATGCAGCTGCATTACGAGTCGGCTTTTTCGCTTTTGCTCTTGGTGATGCAACACCAGCTGATTCAGGAACCCACAACTTCACATCGAAGCGGCGACCATTGACTTCAACAGTGGTGGTGCGTTGAACGAGTTGCTCGTTGTCATCTCCGGCTGGAATAATTGGTGCAGTATCAATGTGTGACAGATCAAGAACTTCTTCTACCCACTTTGTGGAGTGAGTGACTGCCGCAAAATCGGGGTGTTCAAGAATTGCGATATCTGCAGGAATGGTGGTAGCGATTCCTTCCACAACCATTTCCTTGAGTGCACGAATTGCGCGAGCAATGGCGACATCGCGATCGCGACCCCACACAATGACTTTTCCGACAAGGTTGTCGTAGTACTGGCTGATTTCGTCGCCTGATTCATATCCGGCATCAAAGCGCACACCAAAGCCATCTGGTGCGACGAGCTTTGTGATGGGTCCAGGTGATGGAAGGAACTTTCCGCCTGCAGGATTTTCGGCGTTAATACGAATTTCAATGGCATGTCCACGACGGGCAGCAAGAACTTCCTTTTGCGTCATTGGCAATTTTTCGCCAGACGCCACGCGGATTTGCCATTCGACGAGGTCGATGCCTGTAATGACTTCTGTAACCGGGTGCTCAACCTGAAGGCGAGTGTTCATTTCAAGGAAGAAGAAGTTTCCATCTTGAAAAATGAATTCCACAGTTCCAGCGTTGTAATAACCGACAGCCTTGGCTGCTTTGACAGCTGCTGCACCCATGGCTTCTTCAACACCTGCTGGCAAGCCAGGTGCTGGTGCTTCTTCAATGAGCTTTTGGTGACGACGCTGCGCAGAGCAGTCACGTGTGGAGATCCAGACGACGTTCCCGTGTTGGTCCCCGACTAACTGCACTTCAATATGGCGCGGCCACGTGAGGTAACGCTCAATATAAATTTCATCGCGACCAAAGAAGCTCTTTGCTTCGCGTTGTGCAGACTCCATTGCTGCCTGCACTTCGTCTGCTGACTGCACCACTTTCATGCCGCGTCCACCACCGCCGAATGCAGCTTTGATTGCTAATGGCCAACCGTGTTCATTTCCGAAGTCAGAAATTTCTTTTGCCGAGGTAACAAATTCTGTTGTACCGGGAACGATGGGTGCTCCACCGCGCAGGGCTGCTTTACGGCTAGAGACTTTGTCACCCATTTCATCGATTGCTTCGGGCGGCGGTCCGATGAATGCAACGCCCATTGCTGTGATGGCACGTGCGAAGTCAGGGTTCTCTGAAAAGAATCCGTAACCAGGGTGAACAGCATCTGCGCCACTGTCCGTGATGGCTTTCAGAATCGCTTCGGTATTGAGGTAGCTATCAGCTGCTGTTTGGCCGCCAAGGGCATACGCCTCATCAGCCAGACGCACGTGAAGAGCATTGCGATCGAGCTCGGAATAGACCGCAACGGTGGCAATTCCCATCTCCCGGGCAGCTCGGATAACACGGACGGCGATTTCGCCGCGATTGGCGATAAGGATTTTCTTCAGCACAGGTGACAATCTTGGTCTAGTGGACCCCTCAATTGCTAACTCATCGAGCCCATGGCTCATTCAGACCGTTTCCGAGACAGGGAGCACCAATGCTGACCTCATGGCAGCAGGGGCTCGTGGAGCACCCGACCGCAGCGTTTTGAGGGCAGATTTCCAATCAGCGGGCCGCGGGCGCCTCGACCGCACATGGGAAGCACCTCGTGGGGCCAACCTGTTGGTGTCGTTGTTGTTTCGCACTATCCCGACACACCTTCACGTTTTGACTCAAGCCGTGGCGCTTTCAGGAGTCATCGCGGCGCGTGAATTATGCGGCGTCCGGGCACAACTGAAGTGGCCAAACGACATATTGGTGGGCCATGACAAGTTGTCGGGCATCTTGGCGCAAGCTGCCCCTGTTGACGAAAGTGGGCGCGTGCCGTTCGTCGTGGTGGGCATTGGATGCAATCTGTCGTGGGCACCACCTGGGGCAGCGTCGCTTGCCAGTTGTGGCTGGACACATGCGGTGACTCCCGATGAGTTTCTTGCAGCAATGCTTCCTGAGATTGACCGGCTGTTGAAGCTTGATGATGATGTGATGCACCAGGAGTATTTATCAAACCTTGCAACCGTAGGAACGCAGGTGCGAGCCGAGATGCCGAATGGTGAACACATCATTGGTCGTGCTCTCACGGTGGAACCTGATGGTCGATTAGTGATTCTCGATGACTGTGCAATAAGTCATCGCATTGACACAGCTGACGTAATGCATCTCCGACCCGCCTCAGACTGACTACCGTGGTCATGTGTTGACTGATGGGAAATTCTCGCGACTTGCGGGGACACCTCGATGGATGCTTGTGGTGAGCGTGGCCCTAGTGATGTCACTGGCCGGTGCACTTGGCATTGTGCGGGCAACGAATTCGCATCTTGATTCTGTTCGTCGGGTGCCTACAGCAACTCCTGCATTGTCGCCAGCCAGTGACGGCGTGGAAAATTTTTTGCTAGTTGGTTCAGACTCACGAGCCAGTGCCGATCCGACTGATGAAGATTTTGCAACAGTCGGAACTGAAGAAGCAAACCCAGGGATGCGTTCAGACACGTTGATTCTTGTGCGGTATGACACCAAGGCAAAACAGGTTTCTATGATGTCAATTCCGCGCGACTTATGGGTACGTATGTCTGATAACGACAAATTTGCAAAAGTAAATGCTGCGTATCAGCGAGGTGCTGATGTTTTAGTGCGCACGGTGCAGCGAGCATTGAATGTTCCGATTCACCATTACATCGAAATAAATTTTTCTGGTTTCAAACAAATTGTTGACGCAATTGGCGGAGTACATGTGTGCGTTGCACATGCATCACGCGACAAAGGAACAGGTTTTTACATCGGTCGCAAAGCGTGCAAACTGCAATCAGGTGTTGAGGCGTTGGGTTATGCGCGAGCACGTCATTTCGAAGAAAAGATTGATGGAGTATGGCGATTAGAAGGGACCGGTGACGTAGGTCGCGGTACTCGCCAACGTGCCTTCATGTCAATGCTTGCTAAAGATGCAGCAATTTATTTAGCGCGTCACCCACTTGATGCTCACAATGTTCTTGATGCATTTGCTGCTGCAGTGTCAGTTGATGAACGGCTCGACCTCATTGATCTCGCGCGCAAATTACGACCCATTGGCGATGGATCCGCCGTGTCGTATGCACTGCCAGTGACTGACGGTTGGGCGGGGAGTCAGTTTGTCTTCCGGCTTGCAAATGAGGCACCGGCGATGCTTGCATATTTTGCAGGACTTGGTCCTGCGCCCGCAGTTGGCTAATCAGTGGCTTGAATTGGTTGCGCTGTAGTTCTGCGCAGTTTGGCTGCAAACGCTTCGGCAGAAATTGGTTCGCCAATGCGGTTGCCCTGCAGTAAATCGCAACCAAGAACCT
>SHUR01000053.1 GCA_009694565.1 Ilumatobacteraceae bacterium
CCGAGGCGGGGCGACACATCAAGAAGTTTCACAACGTAGACCTGTGCTTCACACGAGTCAAGTGGGGCGTCCAACACAGACGCAATATTGCCGTTCGAGGATTCCAGCACGGCTGCAACACGAGCTCGGCGTAACTGGGCAACTACGTCCCTGTCCCTGTCCGTGCTTTCCATAACCCAATGATAGTTCCGAGATGCCAATTGTGACTCTCTTATTGAAAATCAGACCTGATGCACAGCATTGACAATGTTCGACCATGAGGACGCGCCGAGCGCATGCGCTCGAGTGGCAGCGGAACGCGCAATGCGCCACGTTGCGTCTGGTCGAGCAAACGAAGCCGTTCCGACCTGCACTGCATTGGCCCCTGCCATCATCATTTCGATTGCGTCATCACCTGTCGCGATTCCGCCAACTCCGATGATCGCAATGTCTGGAAGCGCTTCACGAATATCGTGAACCGCACGTACAGCGATGGGATGGACCGCTGGACCAGATAAACCACCGCCACCACTACCGAGGCTTCGACGCGACGTATGCACGTCGATTTGCATACCGAGCATTGTGTTCATCACAGTCACGGCACTCGCTCCAGCATCAGACACTGTTGTAGCCACTTCGACAATACGGTCTGTATTTGCACTCAATTTTGCCCACACAGGAACCTGGGCACGCGCGCACACCGCAGAAATGATTTGGTACGCCAGCGACGGATCATGAGCAATAATTCCACTGCGCCCCTCAAGATTGGGACAAGATAAGTTCACTTCGATTGCACTAATACGATTTCCGGCGGCCGTCAATTGTTCCGCTGCTAAGACGTACTCCTGGACTGTGCGACCCCAGATACTTGCAACGACAACCGCTCCTTCAGATTCAAGTTTTGGCAAAGACTCATGTATCCACGACACGACACCAGGACCCTGCAACCCGACTGCGTTCATCATGCCACTCGCGGCAACATGCACGCGTGGCGACGGATTTCCTGGCCATGGTTCATGAAACAGACTCTTCACCACAACTGCGCCGAGACGTCGCAGCGGCATGTACCCAGAGAGCTCTACATCATGTCCACTTGTGCCCGATGCAGTCATGAACGGATTAGCGAGAAGGACTCCCCCAACATTCACGCCACCCATGGCATCGAGATAACGCGCCCCGCGCTGCATTGTCATGCTCTACCGTGATATTCCTGCAGTGATCTCACTTCAACCTCACTTGAGCGTTGTTCCCACAAACCGTTGACAGCCGCTAGCGCTGCTTCAACAGTTGTTACTGAAGATACGCCATTTGCATTCGCGGCTTTACGAATCGCTTCGCCGTCTTGGCGCGACCCACGCCCATGAGGGGTATTCACCACGAAGCTAATCTCGCCGTTGGCCACTAAAGCAGCAGCGTTCTCAAGTGATGACCCTTCAATCTCGGACAACTTGCCAACAATGCGATCAACTGGCAGTCCGAATTTGGCTAAGTAGTTCGCAGTGCCTGTTGTGGCCGCAACCCCTAGACCTAGGTCTCGCAAGCGTTTCGCCACAACAATTCCCGCTGGCTTGTCTCCATCATTAAAGGACAAGAACACGGTGCCAGAAGTAGGCAGGACAGTTCCAGCAGCAGTTTGTGATTTAACGAACGCGCGACCAAAAGTTCTGTCGATTCCCATCACTTCACCTGTCGAACGCATTTCTGGTCCAAGAGCTGTGTCGACTTCCGGGAAACGATTGAATGGCAGCACTGCTTCTTTTACTGACACATGACCGCCTGTTACCGGTGGCACTAGTAGACCTTCAACACGCAGTTCAGCAAGCGTTGCGCCCAACATTACGCGACTTGCCACTTTGGCCAACGGAACACCAGTCGCTTTCGCAACGAAGGGAACAGTTCGTGATGCTCGAGGGTTTGCTTCGATAACAAAGACCGTTGTTCCAAGAACTGCGAACTGCACATTCACCAGACCACGAACGTCTAACGAGTTAGCAATGGACGTTGTATAAGCACTGATAACTTCGACAACCCAGGCTGGAAGAGTTTGTGGCGGAATGGCACAAGCTGAGTCACCAGAGTGAACACCGGCTTCTTCCACGTGTTCCATGACGCCACCAATCAAAACCTCTCCTGTATGGTCTCGAATCGCATCAACATCTACTTCAGTTGCATCTTCTAGGAAATGGTCAATAAGTACAGGACGTTCAGCCGAGAGACCACCTTCTTTTCCGAGGCTTCCATCGCGCGCCATCTGCTCCATTGCGCTTTCCAGTCCCTGTGCATCGTGCACAATCTGCATCGCTCGTCCACCAAGCACATAGCTAGGGCGAACCAAGACCGGATAGCCAACGCGTTGCGCAATCACACTTGCATCTGCGAATGTGACTGCGGTACCACCTGGAGGCTGCGGAATCGACAATGAATCACACAATTGATTCCACTTCTCACGATCTTCTGCAAGATCGATTGAATGGGGCGATGTTCCCGCGATTAACGCAGGGTCAATAAGCCCGGACAATTTCAATGGCGTTTGACCACCAAGACCAACTATCACCTTTGGCGCAACACCACCTGATGCAAGCGTTTCGGCGGCAATAACATTCAAAACATCTTCACGAGTTAATGGCTCGAAGTAGAGACGATCAGACGTGTCGTAATCAGTCGAAACAGTTTCTGGGTTGCAGTTCACCATCACGGTCTCGTACCCTGCTGCGCGCAAAGCGAAACTCGCATGAACACAGCAGTAATCAAATTCAATTCCTTGACCAATTCGGTTCGGTCCGGACCCAAGAATAATCACCCGAGGTTTGCTAGAAGGCCGTACTTCATCTTCATCCTCATATGTCGAGTAGTGATACGGCGTCTGTGCATCAAACTCTGCACTACAGGTATCGACGGTCTTGTACGTAGGAATGACTCCCAGTGATTCGCGATACGAGCGAACTGCCATTTCGTCATCTTTGAGAACGTATGCAAGTTGACCATCAGAAAATCCCAGACGCTTGGCACGGCGAACTTCATGTCGACTTAGCTGTGTCAGAGACTTCCCTTCCAACGAACGGCGTTCCTCGATGATGATCAGCATCTGGTCGAGGAACCACACGTCAATTTTCGTTGCCGCATGTACTTGATCAACGCTCATGTCTCGACGAAGAGCCTCACCCAGTTGGAAGATTCTTTCGGGGGTAGCAATAGCCGCCTTCTTCAGCAGATCTGCGTCACTTAATCCGTCGTACAACGATTCTCCACTGTCACAATTCAAACCGAGCCTGCCCTGCTCAAGTGACCGAAGGGCCTTTTGCAGACTCTCAGGAAAGGTACGCCCGATAGACATCACTTCACCGACGCTCTGCATCTGAGTTCCCAACACTCCTGAAGTACCAGGAAGTTTTTCAAACGCCCACCGAGGGATTTTCGTGACCACATAGTCGATGGTTGGTTCAAAACTTGCTGGAGTCTTCCTCGTGATGTCGTTTGAAATCTCATCAAGCGTGTAGCCCACTGCCAGTTTGGCTGCAATCTTTGCAATGGGAAATCCGGTGGCTTTGGAAGCCAAGGCAGAAGAACGTGAAACTCGTGGATTCATCTCAATGACGACTAGATCACCGTTTGCGGGGTTCAGAGCAAACTGTACGTTTGAACCACCCGTTTCCACTCCGACACGTCGAATACACGCGAATGCCGCATCACGCATTTTTTGATATTCCACATCGGACAGAGTCTGCGCTGGCGCAACTGTTATCGAATCGCCTGTATGCACACCCATGGGGTCGAAGTTTTCAATACTGCAAATAATGACGCAGTTATCTGCATGATCACGCATAACTTCAAGTTCGTATTCTTTCCACCCGACAATGGACGTTTCTACAAGGATCTCCCTGATCGGACTTGCATCAAGTCCATTTGATGCAAGTTTTAGGAACTCTTCCATCGTGTTTGCAATTCCAGTTCCGCGTCCACCAAGGATGTAGGCAGGACGAATAATGACGGGAAGTCCAATGTCCTTCAAAACCGTTGTCGCTTCGTCCATATTGTGAGCAATGCCACTATGAGGAACGCTGAGGCCAATCTCGATCATGGCTTGCTTGAATTTGTCACGATCTTCTGCAGTCGCGATTGCCTCTGCATTTGCACCAATCAGCTCCGGAGTTCCTGGAACACCAACAAGGCCCTTTTCAAACAGTGCCATGGCCAAGTTGAGACCTGTCTGTCCACCAAGTGTGGGCAACACCGCGTCCGGTTTCTCACGCTCAATGATGCGAGCCAATATCTCCAGGGTTAACGGCTCGATATATGTGCGGTCCGCAAAATCTGGGTCGGTCATGATGGTGGCTGGGTTTGAGTTGGCAAGAATGACTCTGTAGCCCTCTTCCTTCAGTACTCGACAGGCCTGAGTACCTGAATAGTCAAACTCGCACGCTTGCCCAATGACAATTGGGCCAGAACCGATAATCAGAATTGTGTGTAAATCATTACGACGAGGCATTATTTTTTCTCCATGAGCTCTGCGAATTGTCCGAATAGATAGTGACTGTCGTGCGGACCAGGGCCGGCTTCAGGGTGATACTGCACACTGAAAGCGCGAAGGCCACGCAAGCGCATACCTTCGTTGGTGTGATCATTGAGATTGATGTGCGTGATATCTGCAACACCCGATAACGAATCCGGATCGACACAGAAGTTGTGGTTTTGACTCGTGATCTCCACTGCTCCAGTAGCGATATGGCGGACAGGGTGATTGGCTCCGTGGTGACCAAACGGTAATTTAAATGTGTGTCCACCGAATGCACGTGACAACAATTGGTGCCCTAGGCAGATTCCGAAGGTTGGCACGCCTGCTTCAACAATCAAACGAATTGCATCTGCGGCGCCTGTCACCATTTCTGGATCGCCAGGACCGTTCGACAAAAACACCCCAGATGGAGACAGCGACAACACCTCTTCAGCAGGCATACTCGCCGGAACTACTGTCACCGTTGCTATCTCAGAGAGATGTCGAAGAATCGTCGTCTTGATGCCAAAGTCATATGCCACCACATTGAACTTGCCATTTCCGACCATGTAAGCCTGTGGCGTTGTCACTTCCGACACCAAGTCAATTCCTGAAGTTCCCTTTTCATTTTTTGCTGCAGCAAGCAACTGAGCCTGATCTGCAGTTCCAAAGGCACCGCGAAGTGAACCAGAATCACGCAACAGACGCGTGAGGCGACGAGTATCAAGCCCAGCGACTCCAGGAAGTTTTTGTGCTTTCAACATTTCATCGAGGCTTGATTCGCTCCGCCAACTACTGTGACGTCGGGCCATGTCGCGCATAATGACACCTCGAGCAAAGGTTCCGCGAGATTCAGAGTCGACTGGCGTCACGCCATAGTTACCGATATGCGATGTGGTGAAAGTAATGATCTGACCCGCATAGGAGGGATCTGTGAATACTTCTTGATATCCAGTCAGCGCCGTATGAAATACAACCTCGCCAGCCGCAATCCCATTCTCTGGCATGTACCCAACTGCTTCTCCTTCAAAGACAGAGCCATCTTCAAGCACGAGTGCAATGTTTGTAATGTCGGTACTCACGCGAGTGCCTTCCCTTCCTGCACGACCAGTTGGCCGTTGTAGATCGTGTGCCGCACGCGGCCACGAAGTTCCATGTCGTGATACGGCGTATTAGTACTGCGACTTGCCAGTTCATCGCGAGAAACAGACCACACGGTTGTGGTGTCCCACACAGCGATATGTGCTGGTTCCCCGACCGCGATAGGTCGACCTTGATGGTCTGAAATATCTGCAATAAGTGCAGGGTTCCATGACATCAATGCAGCAATCTTCTGAGGCGACAAAGTGATGGCCGTGTTGACAACACCAAGTGCTGTTTCAAGTCCCAACATTCCCGGCGGAGCTGTATCAAGTGTTTGCTCTTTTGTGTGACCAGCATGTGGCGCGTGATCAGTAGCGATTGCATCGATAGTTCCATCTGCAAGACCTTCAAGTAACGCTGCAATATCGGACATTGTCCGTAGCGGTGGATTCACCTTAAAAATCGGATCAAACCCCGAGAGCAGTTCATCAGTGAGCGAAATGTGATGAGGAGCGACTTCGGCCGTGATGGGCAAGCCCTCAGCCTTTGCAGCACGGACTAATTCAACACTGCCCTTTGTGGAGAGATGCATGAAGTGCTCCCGTGCCCCCGTGATCCGTACAAGCTCGATATCACGTCGTACCATTTCTTCTTCGGCCGCTGAAGGCCAGCCAGGAACACCCATTGCGGAACAACATGCTCCGTCGTGCATCACTGCACCAACAGTCATACTGGCAACTTCACAATGTTGCGCCAAAGTCAGATTCAATCGTTTTGCTGCCATGAGCGCGCGCTGCATAACTAGCGCATCTTGCACACCAGTACCGTCATCTGTAAACAACGTGACACCCTCATAAGCCAACTGGTCAAAGGGAACCAAATGCGCACCAAGGCGACCAACAGTGATGCACCCAGCGGGAATCACTTCGCACAGACCGACTGCACGTCCTCGATCACGAACGAACTGCACTGTTTTCACATTGTCCTGAGCGGGATCAGTGTTTGGCATTGCCACCACAGCGGTGAATCCACCGAGGACGGCAGCACGACTGCCCGATTCAATGGTCTCTGCTTCTTCCTTACCTGGTTCGCGCAGATGCGTATGAAGGTCGACGAAACCAGACGATACGTAACATCCGACTGCATCTAAAACAATGTCCCCTGTGAGCGCCTCTCCGATGGCTTCAATGACTCCATTGGCGATGCGAACATCGGCCAAGAACATTTCGTCAGGGTTAATAACTGTTGCACCGCGTATGACTATTGATTGATTATCGGTGCTCATCCCTCTACTCCGTTCGACAACGTGATTGTGGCATCGCCACCAAGAAGACTGAAGAGCACAGCCATGCGGATGGAAATTCCGTTGGTTACTTGTTGCAATATGCGTGAGCCAGGCACCAAAGATGGATCAACTGTCATTTCGATACCACGATTGATGGGTCCAGGATGAAGCAGCAGTGCGTGACTCTGCATCCGTGCAGCGCGTTCTGGCGTGAGCGCGAACAGCGAACTGTATTCACGAAGACTCGGCAGTTGTGCTTCATCCATTCGTTCACGTTGAATGCGCAGCATGTACACCACATCGACCACACCAACAACGTCGTCGAGAGAATCAGCCGTAGTTACTCCCCACCCGTCAAGTGAAGTTGGTAAAAAAGCTGCCGGAGCTACCAGAACCACCTGTGCACCAAGTCGGGTGAAAACATCAATATCACTGCGGGCGACTCGTGAATGTTTAATGTCTCCGACTATCGCGACAGTTCGGCCGTGCATCGAATTCAATTCGTGGAAATTGCGTGTAATTGTGTACGCATCTAAAAGAGCTTGTGTGGGGTGCTGGTGCCAGCCGTCCCCTGCATTAACGACCGCAGCATCAGTCCATTGCGTGATTTGCTGGGGCGCGCCACTTGACTTATGACGTACCACAAATGCGTCAACACCCATCGCGGACAATGTCTCAATGGTGTCGCGCAAACTTTCTCCCTTATTGACGCTCGAGGAACTGGCTATGAACGTCATCACTTCTGCTGACAGCCGGGTTGCTGCAGTTTCAAAACTCAGCCGAGTTCGTGTTGAATCTTCAAAGAACACACTCGCTATCGTGCGGCCTCGCAACGCTGGCACTTTGGGCAATGCGCGCGAATTAATTTCTGCCATGTGGTCAGCCATCGCCAAGATAGAGACGATGTCTTCAGTGCTCAGGTCACGCGTCGACAAGAGATGCTTCATGCCGTTTCCCCCGACGCAACGACCACGGTCACTCCTTCTGGCCCGACGCTTACTTCGTCTGAAAAGTGCGTCGGAATGTTTTTCCCTACATAGTCGGGGCGGATAGGCAATTCTCGATGTCCGCGATCAACCATGACCGCCAACTGCACAGCACGTGGACGTCCATGATCATTCAGCGCTTCTAATGCCGCGCGCACGGTGCGGCCTGTGAAGAGCACATCATCAACTAGTACGACAGTTCGCCCAGTCAGATCGACTGGAATATCAGTCGGCGCAGACAGGACTATGGGTCGAAGACTGAAGTCATCTCGATACATGGAGATGTCTACTGCTCCAAGAGGGACCGACACTGCAGGAGAAATCTGAGCGATGTTCTCATGGAGGCGGCTCGCAATCCATGTTCCGCCTGTCTGCATGCCCACGATGACTACATCAGATAAATCAGTATTTCGTTCAACGATCTCGTGAGCGATGCGCTTCAACGCCTTATCAACATCAGCGATACCGAGAATCTCGGATGACACTGTTGATGTCGAGCTCATTGCGCAGATACCCCTGGAAGGACAGGCATAAAAAACGCCCCTCGCGAGGGGCGTGCGTGCATGAAGAATCGAGCCATATTGTCCTTCCGTTCGAGCCTCACAGGACTCGTTTTACGGTCGCTCTTAATATAGCACCACCATGGCACGCTGCGCTAGGGGGTCTTGCGGGCAAATAGTTGCCAATGACTGTTTGCCTTATATTCATAGAAACTGGCAGAGATTGCATTCCAGTCCTTGAGATTTTCACTGTCGAGGTTGCGCGGTAACAGTACAAATTCGATGCCTTCAGCCAAGGGACTGCGCTGACCTTCCTTCGACGTGTCTGGGCCATACATCACGATGCGAAACGGATTGGGGAACTGATAGATCTCTTTTCGGTGCGCCAGATGCGGAGCGGTGGAGTGCAACACCGAAATCTTTGCATCCGGTGGTATCTCTTCATACATCTCATCGGCAGCCAAAGCTACTGGGTGCTCTGCCCCCCAATGCGGGTACTTATCCAACCGAAATGGCACGTATGACCACACCGATGCACTCCACAATGATGAGACCACGACAATAGAAACGAGAAGGCGTCGCATACCGACTCCGACACGTCCAAGTCCCACAATGACCGCGATGAGTAACGCCGGAACTGCGACAAGTGAATAGTGGTACTCGATATGAAACTGATACCAAAAATTGCTCACTGTGTTGCCAACAAGCACCAGCACGCTGATCATTGCGACTTTGGGAGCAAGGAGACTCAGTAACGCAAACGGTGCAAACATCTTCCACCAGTACATCAATCGTCCTTCAGATGTTAAGTACTGAATCACATTCGCAGGGTTAGTAAAACTTTCTTTGATGAAACCGGAAAAACCACCAAATGGAATTCGCCAACCATTACGAGTGGGAACTCCAATGAGATTCTTCATCAGAACAAACATGCCGAGTAACGAGGCCGTCACTGCAGCTCCGATTGTAAGAAAACCCCGCCGTGTTTCTCCCCGCATCGCCACCATCGCCCCAAGCGGAACAATGACCAAGACAACGTCTTCTTTGACTAAGAGCGACAGAATTACTGCTACCCAATACCAACGCCACCGTTTGGTCAGAGCAGCAACTATGGCAATGGGGACAAAGAGTCCCAAAAATGAGTCAGGGTGATAGTTCTCAAAGATGGTGCCGTTAACTGCAGGATTCACAAGCCACACAACTGCGAATGCGCAACCAAGGGCTGCACTATTGAGATGCCGACGGGCGAAGAAATAGATCGGTAGCGCTCCGGCCGCAACAACAAAAGACTGCAACGCCAGAAGCGTCTCCGTGCCAGGCCATATCCAATACAACGGTGCAACAAATACCAAAATAAGTGACGCGTGATCGCCAAACAGGTTGCGGCCCATCAATGTCACAAACGGGGCATGAAACCGAGACAACAACCAGACGCCTTGGTCGTACAACCCCACGTCAAATGATGAGGTTCCGAGACCGCGGTGAATATCCCACTGTAATCGTGTGGTCGCAACAGCTGAGCACACACATAACAAGACAACAGTCCAGGTCCACAATGAAGTCTGTGTTATCCGGTCACGAAGCGTGAGAGCCTCAACGCCTTCGACCTCGGAACTCATGTATCTATATTTACAGAACGGGACGTGCTGTCTTTGCGACCGCCGCTAAAACACCATTAACAAATCGTCCGGAGTCATCTGTTGAGAATCGTTTCGCTAATTCGACTGCTTCATCAATAACCACAGCGATGGGTACGTCAGGCCGAGAAGTCAGTTCATAGATGGCGAGCCGAAGGATGGCTCGGTCAAGAGCAGGCATCCGGTCGAGTGCCCATCCTTTTGCGTGGTTGACGATTGCTTCATCGATGGCAACCCGGTGCGCCTCGATGCCGTTTAGTAATTCACCAGTTAAGTCAGCAGATGCGACTCCCCTGTCAGCCAGCAACTCGAGCGGTGACATCGAACGTTGTTCTGACTCGTACAAGAAAATGACTACTTGCTCGCGAGCATCAGTTCTTTCGTCACTAGTGCGGAATGATTCCGGATCACGGGCCATTAGACACGTGTGACGTAATCGCCGGTGCGAGTGTCAACCTTTACTTTGTCGCCCACATTGACAAACAATGGAACCTGAATAACTTTTCCGGTCTCAAGAGTGGCTGGTTTACGAGCGCCCGATACACGGTCTCCCTGAACACCAGGTTCCGTTTCTGCAATGACCAATTCTGCTGAAGCCGGAATTTCCACAGTGATTATTTCACCGTTGTGGTAGGCGATGATTGCCATTGCTTGTTCCACTAGATAATCCGCAGCATCTCCGAGGGCGGCTGGCGTAACTGTCATTTGGTCGTATGAATCAGTGTCCATGAATACGAAGTCCTC
>SHUR01000054.1 GCA_009694565.1 Ilumatobacteraceae bacterium
TCAAGAATGATGATGTCTGGTCGCACGCCGAGCGCCGCTAAAGCGCGACTGCCCGCAAGGCTTAACGCAGTCATAATTCCGTACTTATCAATCTCAACTGCCGTTGCTGAACCTGTTGCCCATGCAAGACCCCACTCTTTTGCAATGGGCACCATTGCTTCTCTTCGCTTTGGCGTCATCAACTTCGAGTCGGCTAATCCTTCAGGCACTGCGCCAATCGTTGCATCAATCGCAACAACTCCGATGGTGACTGGCCCAGCAATTGCGCCACGACCCACTTCATCCATTCCGGCGATGATGCACGCGCCTGTTGCCATCAGTTCGCGCTCGTAGTCAAGAGTGGGAACTGGTCGTGCCATAAAGCAGAGCGTAGGCTTCACACATGGCTCGCTACGCATCCATCAATGTCGGTCACTATTCATATACGGCCCAAGATGCACAGCGGACCATTGCCAGTCTGAATGACATTTGGGGCCACCACACGCACGTGTCCACCATTCCAGACGGTTGGCTTGCAGGCGCCCGAGGCTACCTTGCTGAAATGTCATCATTGGCCAGCATTGCACTTCCAGCACTTGACAATGTTGACACTGCATTTTCTGCACTGACTGATTCAATACTGGCAAAGTACGACCAACTCACTGCACCACAAATCGAATCACTTCTCGCAGCAATGTGGCGTTTCTTTCCCACCATGCGCTCTCTTGCGATTGAGCATGTCGGCACTGTTGCCCACCTGCATGCTTCTAAAGGATTACCGAAGAAGCCAATAGATTCTGCAGTGATCGGTTGGAAAGGCGTCGAGGGTGACGTGCAGTCAGCACGCGCTCACCACGGCAGACCATGGCAAGCACTGTGCATTTGGTCAACAGACGCCATTGATACCTTGCGCGCAGAAGGTCACCCCATAGCGCCCGGCTACGCAGGAGAAAACATCACGGTTGCGGGCATTCCCGCTGAAGCGTTTCGTCCTGGTGCGCACTTTCGCAGTGGCACCGTCCGCGGATTTCTCACGTCCTATGCCATTCCATGCAAGCAAAACAATGATTGGTTTTTGAACAATGATTTCAGACGCATGAGCCACGAACGTGGCGATCAATGCCGTCTCTATGCAATGGTCACAACGTGCGGCAACATTGCAGTCGGCGACTCGTTCGAGCTTTTTACTGATCGTTAGAAAGCAAGGCAGAGACAGGCGCTGCCAGCAGTGCTTCACCTGAAGCATCTGTGGTGTGCCATGACGGGTCAGCTGCGCCACCCGTTATCAGTAAGCCGGCTGCTCCAGTGATTTCCCACAACACAGCTGGGCGTGGGCCATGCCACCGCACAGCAAATGAAATGGTGCGATACGGATCAGCCGTGATGCCGTGCGCTTCGAATGCAGAACCCCACCAGGTTTCTGGGATGCCGTGTGGAAGCAACACACATTGCCCACCACTTGGTGAAGCCTGCGCCAACAAAGATTCAGCCCACGCAATCGCTCCCAGTCCCGTAGGAATCTCTATCGGTAGTTCTTGTACGTCACGATCAGCTATGCGAAGCCACGTGCTGCCGATATCTCTTGCTGCTACTTCGTCATCTAGCAATACACATGCACGCGCCGCTGACGCCATGAGATGCGAAGTATCCCATTGCAAGATTCGCGCACGCTTTTCGGCTTTCACTCTGCGTTGCACACTTTCCACTACGTCAATAATTGAGTCGCGGTGCGTTTCAGCCAATCGCACTAGTTCAATTGAGGCATCCTCTGTAACGCCAACACCTAACAGCAGGTCACTTCGCACTCGGGCAATGCCCGCCACCACTGAATGATCTGGCATGGTGATACGCGACGCAAGGTCACAGGCTATTTCCCATCCGCGAACCACTTGCTGGTGATTTGCAACGTCATCGGGTAACGGCCCAGACGATGGATTGACATGTGCCAAAGCAATGCGGGCCGTGCTTTTATGCCCAAGTGGAATGACCATAGAACCAGCAGGCAGATCAATTCCGGCCGGCGGATTATCGACCGGTGCGCGCGTGGTCAATACATCAGAACGAGTAACCGCAACCGCGACAGGAAGAGTTGACTCATTTTCAAATTCAATGACAGTCATACCGCCACGATCAGCCACGCAATACATACGTTGCACAATGTCCCCATTACCAACGCGAATTCGCGTTTCGCTGACAGGAAAACCTGCGTACCACTTCTGTCGAAGAGTCGGCTCTGACGCTGGTGAATACCATCTGTCATCGCCCGCAACATGCCATGCAAGTTCTGCGCCACCATCAGTTGGGATCAGAGTGCCGTGCTCTGTCACAGTGCCGCGCCATGTGCCGCCGCGATTACCAATAACGCGACTCATAGTTGGGCTTCTGGACGTGAACGACGAGACATCAAGGCAAGTAAACCCTCAGATGCCGATAATCCGTTGTGACACACGGCCACTACTTGTTCGGTAATTGGCATATCTACGCCGTACTGTTGGGCTAATTCAAGAACTATTGCCGAGCTACGCACACCTTCGGCGACCATTGTGGTGGAACCAAGAATGTCTGCCAGTGCCTCGCCTGCTCCGAGACGCATTCCAACCGACGTATTGCGGCTGCTCTGCGAAGAACACGTGGCAATGAGGTCACCCATGCCGGCAAGACCCGCAAGCGACACTGGGTCACCACCTAATGCAACGGCAAGGCGTGTCATCTCGGCAAGTCCGCGCGTAATGAGTGACGCACGAGTGTTGTCACCAAATCCCATTCCCTTTGCCATACCTGCTGCAATAGCAATGACATTTTTTACAACGCCGGCAATTTCACATCCCACAACGTCAGGGTTCGTGTACACACGAAAAGTTGGCGTAGAAAACAATTCTTGAAGCGCCGTTGCAATGACTGCGTCATCAATAGCGACAACACTGGCAGCTGGCTGGCCAACAGAAATTTCTGAGGCAAGGTTCGGGCCTGTTAAAACCGCAACAGGGTGACCCGGCATCACTTCATTGGCCACTTGCGACATGCGCAACAGTGACCCCGCCTCAAGACCTTTCGCCAAACTGACAATGGGCACCCACGGACGAATGTGTGATTTTGCTTCGGAGAGAACTTCGCGAAAACCTAGTGACGGCACTGCCATCACGACAACGTCAGCTGAGCTCACTGCTTCACTCAGTGAAGACGTGGCCCGCAAGCCAGGTGATAGCGCTACATCATTGATGTAATCAGGGTTGACATGATTCGTGTTAATGCTCTCGACAACCGACTCACGGCGCGCCCACAGCACCGTTGGAGTGTTAGCAGCAGCCAAAGAGGCGACCGCGGTGCCCCAGGAACCGGCACCCACTACTGCCATACGAATCTCTGCCATCTCTCTAGCGTAGGTCACAAGGCCAACGGGGTTCGTAGGCTGACTATGTGCATGTAGCAGTCGTGATCCCCGTGAAGTCATTCACCATGGCCAAAGGGCGTCTTGCTGACACCCTGACCGCATCACAGCGTTCTGCACTCGCCAAGTCATGTGCTGAGACCGTGGTGCGAGCCGCGCTGTCGTTACCCACCTATGTGGTGTGTTCAGACGAAGGTGTCGCGTCGTGGGCAACAGCACTTGGTGTCCACGTTGTTGATTGCCAGACACCTGGTCTTGACATTGCTGTTGCAACGGGACGCACAGTTGCCCAGGCAGATGGCGCAGACCACATTGTTGTTGCTCATGCAGATCTTCCCTTAGCAGTCAGTTTCAACCACATTGCACGAGAAGGGAAAGTCAGTCTTGTCCCCGACCGTCATCGCGATGGCACCAATGTTCTTAGTTTTCCTGCCGGCAGTTCTTTTACCACCGCATATGGCCCCGGCAGTTGTGACAACCATATTCGTCTCGCAGAAGATGCAGGACTTGAATATGAAATCATCACTGATAACGCCCTAGCACTCGACCTCGACACAGCAGACGACTTAAGTGAATTAGCACGCAGAGAAACGGAACAATCATGAGCGCAAATGAACCAGGCCAACCACCAGTAACTGCAAGCACATTTACTTCAAACCTCACAACTCCGAAGATTGTTCTGGCAATAGGCGCGCACCCAGACGACATTGAGTTCGGCAGTGGAGGCACACTCGCCAAATGGTCCGCAGTGGGCGCAGTCGTGCACCACCTTGTGTGCACTGATGGTTCAAAAGGCACATGGAACCCTGACGCCGACACCGCAGCACTTGTGCAATCACGCCAAGTTGAACAACGCAATGCAGCCAGCGCACTTGGAACCTCAGGCACAGTGTCGTTTCTTGGCTATATCGATGGTGAACTCGAGCATTCCAAAGAAGCAATTGACCGCATAGCTCTTGCTATTCGCACGCTGAAGCCAGACGTGGTTTTGTCACATGATCCGTGGAAGCGATATCGCCTCCACCCAGACCATCGCAATACTGGTCTGAATGTGTGCGATGCCATTGTTGCTGCGCGCGACCCACATTTCTTGAAGCATCACTTCACTGATCACGGCGTGGTTCATCATCGCCCCGACGCATTGCTGTTGTGGGAAGCAGACGAACCAAACCACGTGGAAGATATTTCCCCATGGGTGCCTATCAAACTCACTGCGTTAGAGAGCCATGAAAGCCAGTTTGAATCAACCATGAAAGCAACCGATGAAGACGGCATGGAAGTCTTTCGATCACGGATGCGTCAGCGCATGAGCGACCTTGGTGCGCCATATGGCTTTGCAGCAGCTGAAATCTTTCACCTCATGAACAGGCTTTAAGAGAACTGCCCAGCAACTCTGCCAACACCTGGCGGCCCCGCAAAACTCTGCGCAATTGGCATCCATGTGGATGCTGACTCCCCGATTGTTGTTAACCCACAGTCATCGATATGCCTGCGTTGTGTCACGGCCAAACAGAACCCCAATGCGGGTCCAGTGACGGAAGAATCTGCTGACTCGTCTCCCCATGTCCACGTGTCACCATTCGGACCAGTGAGTGAAACAAAGACATTTCCTTCAGGAACCGGCAGCTTATTTGATGCAAATGCAAAAGGCATTGCGCGCACCCCAATATGAGCAATGTGCTTCAACCGATCTGTCGAAATACGTGCCCACTTCAATGCATCTGCAATGTCTTGCCCGTGCGCCCAGGTCTCCATCAAGCGCGCAGTCAACATAGACGTGCCAGACATTGATGGTCCGTACCATTTGCACCGTGCAGTCAAATCAGTGGATTGCGCAGCATGTGCAAGATCTGCCGCGCCTTCACGCCACCACTCGAGCAACTCTTGTGGCGTCTTTTCACGTTCTGCATTATGGATTGCGCCCAACCCGCCGGAAGTCATCATCTCTGCCATGTCGCTAGCGAAACGATCAGGGTCAACCATTGACCACATGGCCCGCTGGTCAATGAGACCTAAGTGAATTATTTGGTCAGCTACATCCCAGCCAGGCGCTGGCGTGGGAACAGACCAATCAGATTCAGACATTCCTGTCAGGTGCGCATCGAGTGCTGCTACCTCGGCAACGAGATCTGGGAGTACATGGTCGGTGTTGTTCGGCATTCCATAAGTGTGCCCGAAATGCAACCGTGAGAACTTGTCCGGAGAAAGTGAAATGGAGGGCTTTCGCCCTCCATTCCGACACTCCGAACCCGAGGGTTCTACTGATTTGAAGTTGTAAAGAAGGCCTAGGCCTTCTTTGCAGCGGCCTTCTTACGAGTGGCCTTCTTCTTGCGTGCAGGAGCAGCTTTTTTGGCTGCTTTCTTACGCTTTGCAGGAGCCTTTTTAGCTGCTGCTTTTTTCTTGCGTGCAGGAGCGGCCTTCTTGGCTGCTTTCTTACGCTTTGCAGGAGCCTTCTTGGCTGCTTTCTTACGCTTTGCAGGAGCCTTCTTGGCTGCTTTCTTGCGCTTTGCAGGAGCCTTCTTGGCTGCTGCTTTCTTCTTACGTGCAGGAGCTTTCTTAGCTGCTGCTTTCTTCTTGCGTGCAGGAGCTTTTTTAGCTGCTGCTTTTTTCTTTGCTGCCACTTGAGTTTCCTCTCGTTGTGTAAGTGGTTACTTACGGTTTGGGTTCAGCTGAGCTTTTAATGTAGAGCTCGCTGTGAATTTCATCGCGGTTGAGGCGGGGACTGTTACTGCTGCACCCGTTTGTGGGTTACGGCCAGTCCTCTCCTTGCGATCGGTGGTGCTGAACGAGCCGAAGCCCGGCCATGCCACTTTTTCGCCCTTCTTAGTAGAAGCAACAATTAGGTCGAAGAACGCTGCAAGTGTGCGCTCGGCGTCTGCCTTTGAGCACTCTGCTGCCTTCGATACCTCTTCGATGAGTTCTGCTTTTGTCATTGTGTATTCCTCCCCGGAATCGGAGTTGTCAAACAATTTGAACCGTTCTCACCGCAAAAAGCAAGCATTCGACTAGTTGCAAATGCAACTATCTTGTTTTTGAGCATTTTGACGAAGTACAGACAACAGTATTTTTCACTGATCTCACTAGTCAATTTAATCTCACAACACTGCTACCACTGCACATTTTGTTTTCTAGCAACCAACCGTGAGCATTAAGAGGAATCAGTGTGTACTTCCTTGCAAACCCATACAACACAAGCCTTTCAGGGCATAGACCACTGCATAGTTCAGATGTATTTTTGAATATTTCTGTCGCTGCGTCGCGCACAGATTGATGCTTTCATCTCTCACCTCACGCCGTCGATACGTGCGTCTTGTCACATTCATGACGCACAAAATTCAGGCATCGAGACAGACAAAAATATTTTAAGAAATATTTTAAAATCTCTGAAAATTACCCCCTTGCTGGAACGTCGAACACAACTTTTCATTTCGTGCACACACGAAGAGATGAAAAAGTTACGCCGACATGAACACTTTGTTCAGGGCCCCGAGCATCCACCACTTAGACGAATCAGTGGTGACAAGATGAGATATCGATCGTGTTGCGGAGCAGATCGGTGCCGACATGGAGTCACCAGATGACATCATGACGAGCACTTCGAAGTACCCAATTGGTGTGCGCACTCGCATAGTTCTCGACACATCAGTTCTGGTCGCAGACCCAGGTTGTCTTCATTCCTTCCCCGGTTGCGATGTCGTTATTCCTCTCACTGTGGTCGAAGAACTTGACGGTCTAAAGAGCCGTGCCGACGATGTGGGTCGGGCTGCTCGGACCGCATTGCGCACTATTGAAGATTTGCGTCGTAGAGCTGGTGGTTCCATTCATCTTCCCGTTCCTTTGAATCAGGAACCGGGCGGAGCAACAGTTCATATTGAAGTCAACGGAATTCAGCGGCATTTGTTAATTGAGAACGGATTGAACCCAGAAATCCCTGATAACCGAATCATTGGTGCAGCTCTCGGGCAATCACTGAAAGCACCAACACAAATCATTTCGAACGATGCTGGCTTGCGCATCAAGGCTGCACACTTAGGCCTTGTTGCAGCGGAACATCAACCAGTAGGCAGATCTGCACATACGAGGCCAATGGGATGGTTCACACTCGAAGTGTCATCGGCCGTCGTCAACACGTTGTATGAGCACGGCGAAATTTCTTCCGAAGAATTTGATGCAGATACGCATCTCACCATGAACGAATTCGCCGTAATTCGTTCGGGTTCGCAATCTGCGTTGGTGCGTTGTACGGGCGACATGGTGGAACTACTTTCGTCAACATCGCCTGAGGCGTGGGGACTTCGTTCCCGATCAAAAGAACAGCGTTTTGCTCTTGAGCTTCTGATGGACCCCGATGTCAGCGTGGTGGCTCTTGACGGCCGCGCCGGTACAGGCAAGACCGTGATGGCCGTCGCAGCCGGCCTAGAACAAGTAGTTGAATCTCGCACCTACGAGAAGCTTGCTATTTATCGCCCACTAGTACCAGTAGGTCGAGCCGATGTTGGATTCCTCCCTGGCGGATTAGACGAAAAACTCGACCCGTGGATGTCAGCCATTCACGACGCAATTGTTGCTCTCACCGACCAGCGCTCAAGCAACGACGCAAAGCGCCTTATTGAAGACTTAACAGCACGTTCGCAACTCACTCTTGAATCTGTCACTTTCTTACGTGGGCGCTCACTGCATCGCCAGTTCGTTGTAGTCGACGAAGCCCAGAATCTCGAACCCACCACATTGAAGACAATCCTTACCCGCATTGGTGAGGGCACGAAAGTGGTCTTTACGGGCGACACCAGCCAGATTGATGCGCCGTACATGGGAGAGTCGAATAATGCCCTTGCTGTACTGATTCACGCCTTTGCCAACCAGCAATGTTTCGGTCATGTCACCCTTGCTGCCTGTGAGCGAAGTGAAGTGGCAAGCCTCGCAGCAGAACTTTTGTAGCACCACACGTCATAAACGTGTCACGCGATCTTCAAACTACAGTAGCCATAGTCACAAATGTTTTTTAAACTTGTGAAGTCACACGACGATTACACCACCCTGCCCCACCCCCGCTCTAAGGTGTGCTCAATGACATCACACGAACTATCTACTGAACCAAACACAATGCGCAATGTTTCGTTCGCTGTTGTTGACTTCGAAACAACAGGCCTCAACCCAGAAACAGATCGCATTGTGCAGTTAGCTGCGGTCATTGTGAATGGCGCGGGCGACATTATTGATTCATTCGACACCATTGTCAAGCCTGAGAGTCCTGCTGAATACCACCACGGTGCAGAACATATTCATGGCATTTCGGCCGAACAAGTCTCTAGCGGAATGCCATTACGCGAGGCTCTCGAACATCTTTGGAGCATCAGCGCGGGCAATGTCTTTACCGCCCACAACGCCCCTTTTGATCTTGGTTTTCTTCATGCCGAATCAGAACGTGTTGGCATCGAAGGCCAGGTTGAAATTCACATCGACACACTGGAACTTTCGCGGCGCACCACAGGCACCGACACTACACGCCGACACAATCTCTTTGCTTTGTGTGAGCACTACGGCATCGAACGAGACCAGGTGCATGATGCAAAGTCAGATGCCACTGCTACTGCGCAACTTCTGATGCACCTCATCAAAGAATTGGGTGTTGAAACGCCTGATCAGGTGTCTGAACTATTTGCGCGATAACGCGCCAACACTGCATTGGCAGTGCGGGCTTGTACCGACGCCATTTCACTGGGTGCCACCATAGTGATTGCTCCACCTGCGCGAAGAAGCAATCGTCCGAGCCAATGCTCGCTATTTGACACGATGTCAATGAGGTACGAGCCATCTGGACGCTCTTCTCGCACAGTGCACGGATACGTTTCCACTACCCATGCCGCAGATGCAGCTACTTCAGCTGTAACCATTTCACTGCCTGATGCGTCGGCAAACCAAGCGGGAACCTGAGCCGTGGCATTAGAGACCGCAGCAAATTCATTTAGAGGCGAGACAGAGCGAATGCGGTCAACGCGGAAATGTCGACTGTCATTTGATGCATCGTCATCGGCGCGAATGTACCAATGTCCCCGGTCAACAAAGACAGTGCGCACGGTGATTGTGCGTCCCGATTCTTCATTTCGAGCTGGGGTCCAATACGTGATTCGTAAACGCTGACCTGATGATGCAGCGTCGGTAACAACGGGCAGGAACGTAGGTGACTCAATATCAACATCTACTAGGTCATCGCCGAGCACTTTGCGTAATTTTTTTACTGCACTCTTCAAATCTTTGCCACGCGTAAAGCCAGGCAATTCCTTGGCTGCCACCGCCATAAGGTTCAACCCAAAAGCCTCTGACGGGGTCAGTTCAAGGCTTCTTTCAAACCGCTTGTTCACCCCAACGAAAATGTAACCATCATCAATGTAAATATCTGTGAGTTCAAATGGCGTGTAGGGAGGCACTCCGCACATTGACGCCATTTCGATGTCTTGAATGAGATCAGACTCTGACATGGAAAATTGCTTGGCCATTTTTGCTACCAACACGCGTTCTTGTTTCATAAGCCACGGCAACATGCGCAGTAAACCACTGACGCGTGCTTCTGATGAACGAGGGCCACGCT
>SHUR01000055.1 GCA_009694565.1 Ilumatobacteraceae bacterium
CATCCATTGATATGCCAATGTCTGAGATCTTTGTCAGTCGACTCCATCGACCAGAAGCAAATGCTCCAAACGCCGTGTCAAAGGTCGCGCGTCCGCCTTTTGATAGTGCGAGACCTGCCTCACCAATAACGCCATGTTGGTGCCGTAGATACAAAGTGGGCTCGGAGAATCCCGGCGCCGGAATCTGAATTCGGGCGAGGATGTGGGTATTCACCCCACCAGTTTCACAGAGGATTGACCACGAACGGTGGCATTGGGCGATTTTCCCGCCGATTTAAGAGGTAAAGATTTGCCACCTCGAGGGCTTCCTTGATGGTGACATCCATGTCGAGATATCGGTACGTGCCAAGACGGCCGACAAATGTCACACCTGTTGCCTGATTCGCTGCCTCGATGTATCGGACCAACTGCTCTTTTTCCTTCACTTGTCGAATGGGGTAATACGCAATGTCCCCATCTTCAGCGAGACGACTGTATTCGGTATAGATCGTGCTGCCTTCGTGAGTTTCCCACGGTGCGAAATGTTTGTGTTCAGTAATACGTGTGTACGGAACATCAACGTCACAATAGTTCATAACTGGACATCCCTGAACGTCACCGACTTCTTCTGTCTCTACAAAATCGAGTGTGCGGTAACCAAGTTTTCCAAACTGTCCTGAAAAATATTCATCAATGGGGCCTGACCAAAATACGTGCTCAGCATCAGCGAGTTCTTCCGGAGAAATCGTACGACCCAGAGTGACCTCAATGAGCGGGTGATCAAGAATTGCTTGCACGATTGGCGTGTAACCATCGCGGGGGATTGCCTGATATGGGTGATTGAAATAGCTGTCCTCATATGAAAATCTCACAGGCAATCGAGCCAAAATAGAAGCCGGTAGTTCCGTTGGCGACACTCCCCATTGCTTTTGGGTATACCCCTTGAAAAAGGCTTCGTATAGCTCTCTTCCCACAAATTTCAGTGCCTGATCTTCAAAACTGACGGGTGTTCCGATACTGGAATCGGCACGTTCAGTGATGAATTGTTCAGCTTCAGCAGGCGACATGGTGGCATTGAAAAATTGATTAATGGTATGCAGGTTGACCGGAAGTGAATACACATGTCCATCTGATGTTGCTTTAACGCGATGGTTATAGGGCACCATGTCGCCGTACTTGTTGATGTAATCCCAGACATGTTTGTCGGCTGTATGAAAAATATGCGGCCCATACACATGCACCATGACGCCATTGGTACGACGTTCGGTATGAGCATTTCCTCCAACGTGCGAGCGCCCATCAACCACCCACGACGCGATGCCTGCCTCTGCTAATTCACGTGAGATAACAGCACCGGAAAAACCGGCACCGACAATAACGATGCGTGCTGTCATTTATTAAACGCTAGTGGCTAAGCCAGGGTGCGCAGAGGCCATCAAGGTCACGTACTTCAATACGATCACGATTTTCCCAAACAACTTGGTTCTGAGGGTCAGCACGAAGCTTAAACACGTGGAATGACATCTCGGTGGTATCGATAGTGAGAATGCGTCCAATTAAAGGCTCACCCATGTCAAGGAGAACCTTGATGGTTTCGAGCGCCTGAATGGACCCAATAATTCCTGGCAGCACGCCGAGAACACCAGCTTCTGCACATGACGGCGCGAATTCTGCTGGAGGTGGTTCTGGAACCATGTCGCGATAGGTGGGCCCACGCAATGGGTGAAACACCGACACCATTCCTTCAAAGCGAAAGATGCTTCCGTGAACAACTGGAATTCCCAGTTTCACGCTGGCATCGTTCAACAAATAGCGGCTGGGGAAATTGTCTGCGCCGTCGACCACAATGTCGTATTCACTCATGATTTCCATGATGTTCTCTGCTGCCAAACGCACGTCGTAGGTCTTGACAGTGACATCAGGATTCAATTTTTCAATTGTTTGACGCGCTGAATCAACCTTGCGTTGACCAATGCGATCCATGTTGTGCAGGATCTGACGCTGCAAGTTTGACGCATCAACATCATCCATATCAACAATGCCAAGAGTGCCAATTCCTGCCGCTGCCAAATACAACGCCGCAGGCGATCCGAGACCGCCAGCGCCAAGCATCAAGACTTTTGCGCCCAATAATTTTGCCTGGCCCTCAATGCCTACTTCTGGCAACAACAAATGGCGTTGGTAGCGATTGCGCTGATCAGCAGTCAACGTAACTGGCTGACGCCATACACGTCCTTCATCTTTCCATTTGCCAAAACCACCAGCCATTGACAACACGTCGCTGTACCCAAGTTCCTGCAAAGTGCGAGCAGCGAATGCACTACGCACTCCCCCAGCGCAATACACAACAATTGTCTGATCACGATCAAGTGCCCGCGACTCGATTTGGGCTTCTAGATGTCCGCGAGGAATGTGGACAGCGTTCGCAAGCGCACCTTCGTCGTATTCATCTGGTTCACGAACGTCAAGGACAAAGACATTGCCGGCTTCAATACGTGCCTCGGCAGTTGCAGTATCTATTTCGACGATGTGGGATTTGGCGGTAGCCAAGAGGTCACGAAAGGTTGCCATGACCCAAAACCCTACCGACTAAGTCAGGAATCCAGCGCCAGCCACCAAAGCCTGCAAAATGGGGCTAATACTGCCGCGCAAGAGCATGTGCGCATAGCCGTCCATCTGGGTTACGTCACCGTTCACGATGATTACCTTCGCGCCACTTGCTTTGGCCCGCGGTACTACCTGGTTGGCCGGACCGACGGCCAGCGTTGACCCCACTGCAAGCAACACATCACAGCGCCCTGCTTCATCAAATGCCCTGTCAATCACTTCAGGCACAAGGGCTTGTTCAAACAGAATCGCATCGCTCTTCACCACCCCGCCACATAGTTCACAGTGCGGGTCTTCTTCGCCAGCGATCACGCGCTCGATGAAATACTTCATTGGTCGACGGTCTTTACAATTCCAACACCGCCCGAACTTTATTGTGCCGTGCACTTCCACAACATTGAGGGGCTCAATCCCCGAGTCCTGATGTAGTCCGTCAACATTCTGTGTAATGACTGCGGAGAGTTTTCCAACATGTTGCATGTGAACGAGTGCGCGGTGGCCATCATTTGGCTGTGCAGTGCCATTGAAGTTGCGCACTCGGCCCTCCCAAGCAACCTTGCGCACTTCAGGGTCGTTCAGGTAGTAACTCAACGTAGACGTCTTTTCTGCCAGCGGATTACGCGTCCACAAACCATTCGGACCCCGAAAATCAGGAATCCCGGAATCAGTGCTGATACCAGCTCCGGTAAACACCACGATTCGTTCCGCATCTTTCAGCCATTGCGAAACCCGTTCAAGGTCCGCCGTAGAAATTTGTTCCTCATTCACTGCCCTTATTCTGCCTTATGCGCACACATAGGGAAGTACCAACACGAATTTGAGGAAACATGAAACCATCCACATTGCAAACGAATGGCCAACTCGAGGTTCACCCGTGGCACGACCCCATCATCACGGCGAACGGCTTTGCAATTGGCGACCCGTACGTTGAGATGTTTTGGCTTCCTGTTCTTGGACCAACAGCAACCTGGCTATTACGTCGTCTCGCGACTGGTCTTGAACATGAACCCCAGGGCTACGCCATCGACATGAACGAATTGGCCCGCTGTATCGGGGTCGCCTGCACAGAAGGACGTCACAACCCGTTTACGCGGGCCATGCAACGTTGCCTCATGTTTGGAGTCAGCCACCAGGTTCCCTCTGCACTCAATAATGCAATTGCGGTTCGTACCGTCTTGCCGCCAATTTCACAACGACACCTCATTCGGCTTCCGGAACAACTTCAGAATCTTCATCACGATTGGTCTGTTATTACGGCCTAGAGTTGCGGACATGTCAAATGTCGTGCGGATACGAAATGGTGCGATATGCGTGGCACTTGGCGCCGCTTTGTGTTTACCGGCTACAGCGCATGCAACCCGCAAAACAAGCAACGTTGTGATTGTCGGCGACTCTGTGGCAAACGTCCTTCGGTGGGCACCAGAATCAATGAAGCCGCTATGGAGTAGCCAATACAATGCAACTCTTGAGACTTGGGGTTGTCAACAACTCATTGATAAGGGGTGTAGTCAATCGTCAGACCTCAGTTCATTACAAAGAATTATTAATCACCGCCGTGACAACATTGAGGTGTACATCGTTGCAACGGGCTACAACGATACGGGGCCCGCTCACTTAGCAAAAGCTATCGATGCAATCAATAAAGAAGTACAAACACAAGGTGCTGCGCTTATCTGGCTCACGTACCAAGAAAACGCAAATGTAAGATTAAAAAGCCGTTCATTCAATGCGGTTCTTCACACAAAGCAAAGAAAAAACCACATGGAAATTCTTGATTGGGCAGATATTTCCCGCAAGAATAAACACTGGTTTTCCGGTGATTCAGTGCACATGAATCGGTTTGGTGGATTGCAATTTGCTCGGCATATTAAGAAGGCACTCGATGCCCATTACGGTCGCGCCACATCCAGCACAACTACGATCCTGCCGACAACCACAACCGTGCCATCTCCCTCTACAACAACAGATCCAACTACAACCACCACAGTTGCTGGGTAATAGATTGAGTGCGTGAAACTACGCATCTTTACCGAACCACAACAAGGCGCTAGCTACGCCCAACTTCTCGCAGTCGCACAACGTGCTGAGCGCCTCAGCTTTGATGCATTCTTTCGCAGCGATCATTACCAAGTGATGGGTGATCATTTCTCAGGGATGCCAGGCCCATCTGATGCGTGGATCACACTTGCAGGTATCGCTCGCGAGACATCCACCATTCGTCTTGGCACACTGGTGAACTCCGCCACATTTCGTAATCCTGGCGTACTGGCAATCAGTGTTGCCAATGTCGACGACATGTCGAACGGCCGAGTCGAACTTGGTCTTGGCGCAGGCTGGTACGGCATTGAACATTCGTCATATGGCATTCCCTTTGCACCACTTGGCGAACGGTTTGACATTCTCACCGAGCAACTTGCTGTCATAACCGGCTTATGGAATACGCCCCATGGTGAGCAGTTCAATTACTCGGGCAAGCACTACACAATCGCAAATTCACCAGCTCTGCCAAAGCCAGTGCAGTCTCCCCCACCCATCATTGTTGGCGGCGGTGGACCAAAGCGCACACCCATGTTGGCAGCACGTTATGCAGCAGAGTTCAACATTCCATTTTCTGGTATCAACCGATTCACAGAACAGTGCGAACGAGTACGCGCTGCATGTACATCTATCGGGCGTGACCCACAAAGCTTGGCATATTCGTCTGCATTGGTTGCGTGCATCGGAAAGAATGACGCAGACATTGCTCGTCGCGCAGCTGCAATCGGTCGCGACGTTGAAGAACTTCGTCTCAATGGCTTGTGCGGTACACCCGCCGAAGCCATAGAACGACTACAACAATGGAATACTGCTGGCGCCCAACGTATGTATGTGCAGTTTCTTGACCTCAGTGACCTCGAACACTTAGACCTTGTCGCTGAAGAGGTAATGCCCTTCGTATAAACAATTACGAAAAGAGGGCTTCGGGAATCATTCCTCGATGTGCAGCAAGTAGTTCGTCAACCAGTGCCCAAATTTGATCAAGGTCTAGTTCTGCTGCCGTGTGCGGGTCAAACATTGCTGCGTGGTACACATGTTCACGCTTCCCAGTCAACGCCGCTTCCACAGTTAGTGACTGAACATTGATATTGGTTTGCATCAGTGCCGCAAGATGCGGAGGCAATGCCCCAATGTGTGTAGGCGTAATTCCCGATGCACCAACAACACACGGCACTTCCACACAACAATCATCGGGAAGGTTGCTAATGATGCCCCTGTTCGGGACATTGCCATACACGACCCGAGGTTGACCAGTTTCCATACTGTGAATGATGCCGCTGCCATATTCCATACTTTGCACAACACGCACGCGTGCTTCTGGATTCTCTAGCCGGGTGCGCAAAGTCTCCCAACCTTCAATTTGGCGCTCACATCGACGTGGATACTCATCAAGAGGTATTCCGAACTTGTCTAACAAGTCAGAACGTCCACTCTTAATGAACCACGGCACGTACTCACTGAAGTGCTCGCTCGACTCAGTCACGAAATATCCCAGACGCTTAAACATCTCGTACCGCACCGCATCTGATAATCCATCAAAGCCACCATCGCTGCGCTCAACATCGCCACGCGTTGGCATGGGAAAGATGTTTCCCCGCTCTGCAATGCGCGGATACAGATCCACTAATTCTTTTCCTTGGCGCTGTTGAAAATCCAAATAGAAAGCCATGTGATTGATTCCGGCACACCGATACTCAATCGAGTCGGCATCAATTCCCAGATCTTCAGCCAATTGATGCGCTGTGTGTTGCACACTGTGGCACAAGCCAATTGTCTTAATGCTGGAAGAGCGAGAAATCGCCCAGCACAACATGCTCATCGGATTCACATAATTCAGCAAAAGTGCAGTGGGGCACAGTTCTTCCATGTCGCGACAAATATCAAGGATTACGGGAATAGTGCGAAGGCCTCGCATAATTCCTCCTACCCCCAATGTGTCAGCGATAGTTTGCTCAAGTCCGTATTTCTTGGGAATATCAAAATCAATCACAGTCGATGGCTTGTACCCACCCACTTGAAACATAGTGATGACATAGTTTGCACCAGCCAAAGCTGCCCGTCGATCAGTGGTTGCTTCGATTGTTGCTGACACACCGAGAGTTTCAATAATCTTGTGCCCAACAATTTCAGAAGTACGAAGTCGCTCCTCATCAATGTCGTGCAGCACAATGGTGCTTGATGACAGTTCGGGAAAACTAAGAATATCCCCCATGAGATTGCGCGCAAATACTGTGCTTCCAGCTCCTATGAATACGATGCGTGCCATCTCACCATAGTAGGCGCCACACGATTATCTACAAGACATTTGTGGCTAGAAGAACTACGGATGTGGCCCCAATTGCCAGGCGATACCAACCAAATACCCGAAGAGAATGCGACTCTAAGTATCCAACCATCCACTTCACCGCAATCACTGCGGTAATGAAAGCGCACACAAGCCCAATTGACGGTGCAAGAATTCCGAATTGATCAACTAATTCACTTCCGTGTTTCGATAAGTCGAGCGCTGTCGCAGACGACAACGTGATGAGCCCGAGTAAAAAACTGAATTCAATTGCTGTCGACATTGACAAGCCCACTGCCAGTGCGGCAATAAGTGTGACCAGGCTTCGACTTACTCCTGGCCACAACGCGAGACTCTGCGCACATCCGATGATGACTGCGGCCCGTATTGGCATTTCATGAAGAGTCAATAATCCGACTGTTGGTTTCCATACGAGAAGAACCACTCCTCCGACTAGCCATGCAATGGTTACCGGTACTGGGCCGAACAGCGCACTCTTCATTGCATCGCCAGCAAGCAACCCAATTAATGCAGCGGGCAAGAAAGCAACGACTAGACGAATCAGAGCGGCTCGCCCATCTGCATCAGCACCGAAGAGTCCGCGTACCAACGACCACACGCGAATGCGGTACAGAAACAAAACCGCAAGAATGGCGCCGAATTGAATTGCAATTGAATACGTATCTGCCGCCGTACTCGCTTTTCCCGTTCCGAACCCTATGAGTTCTCCTACGACAAGTAGATGCCCAGTAGATGAGACGGGCAGGAACTCTGTAATTCCTTCAATAATTCCCAGAATTAATGCCTCGGGAATTGACAGCACATTCGGATTCACATCTCTATTGTGTCACTTTGCACAAGCCGAGATATGCCCCTTTCGCACCACCTACAAAATGGTAATGGTGTTGCCCATGCCACTGTGATATTGACACACATAATAAAGAGTCGATGGAGCATTCAGTGGTACCTCAAAAATAATTGTTCCACTTTGTGCGCCATTGTTCGTCACGCCGAGTGGGTACGCATTTCCCGCACTGTAGGAACCAGATGAGGTTTGAATCCATAGAGGATGACCCGAAACATTTGCGTTGAATATGTATCGATGACCGCGAATCAGAGTCAGTCCAGGCTTACCGATTTCGTTCACTAGAAACTGGGCACTGCTAGGGGCGCCAAAGGTCAGTGTCGTACTGGCTCCGGCCCCAGCAGCACCGTCGTCACCTTTTGCCCCCGTAGCTCCTTTTAAGCCAGTAGCCCCATCGTCACCTTTTGCCCCCGTAGCTCCTTTTAAGCCAGTAGCCCCATCGTCACCTCTTGCTCCTGTTTCACCCTTCAGGCCAGTAGCCCCTGTTTCACCAGACTGATTCAGCACCACTTTCGTTTCCAACTTCGAACAATTGCCATTTTGGGCGTAGCGCAACGCATTGGTCTTTTTATTCGCACATAGCGTCACAGTTTGGGTCGATGTTGCAGCAATCACACCAACACCACCGCCCATGGTGACCCCCGCAAGCACGCCAACCAAGAGAAGTACGCCAGACTTTCGGATTCTAAAAGCATCAACCAACAACGAGAATTTCATAGAGCCTATTAGGTCAAATAGTTCCCAAAATTTGCACCGGAAGAACCACATAGTTCTGCTTGTTTTATCTCCCCAGTATTTATCGCGCAGAGGTTTTTTATTCAACTTCCCTGTGGAATGGACAAGAGGCCAGAGAACATAGCGTCCAGTCTGACACTCAACCGGACTACAGATCAGTCAATGAGTGCCCAGAGTGATCCAGTTGACTTGCGACTATCAATCGTCAGTGTGCCGTACTTCGACGGATACTTATACTGCGAGGACATTGCCACCATGATAGATAAATCGCGTCCAACGCATGCCGGACCTTTCTGAATCTTCAGGGAATGCTTGGTGCCAGGAATAAGAGCATTGACAATAGGCATAGTGACCCGTTGCCGAACCCCAGTTGTGTTTTTGGCGGTGTATGCCATGGTTGACAATGGCAGCCCTTGGCTTGACGCAATAGACACTTGCACACACACTGCATTCGGGTCCGTGGCTTCGGTTGCTTCAATTAATTTTCCAATTGTTCGACTCTCGAATTCCATCTGAACAGTGTCCATCGAATCCGACATTGAGGTAAAACCCTGTTCGAGTAACGAAACTATTTCGACACTTCGACTATTCGTAATTGTTTTGTCAACCGGACGTGTGCCCCACACACAATAATCAACTTCACCAACGTCCACACACGGTCCAGCTGTTTTACGACCTTCTGTTTTGATAACTGGAACAGTCTCGGCTGGTGATGAAATTACCGGTGCCACAGGAATCGTGGTCGACGTGGTCGTGGTCGACGTAGTCGTGGTCGACGTGGTCGACGTACTGGCCGATGTAGTTGTTGTCGGTGTAGTGCTCTTGCCCGAACACGCCGCAAGGGAAAGACACAAACCAATTATTACAAATACCTTTCTTGACATATAACTCATTTCACTACGATGTTAGATCTTACAATTTCAGAACCTGACGTTCCTCGGCCAGACAGCACAACCGTCACAATCGATCCGCTAGTAAGGCCCTTAATCACACAACTCGATGCCGTGACCTTCTTACAGGATCCACTTGATGGGTTCACCGACACAGATTTAACTGAGCCAAGTGAATCTGTTGCTTTCCACTTCACGTTGACGACACCAGCGACATTAGACGAAATAGTAGGCGTGATACTGAGTTTGCCAGACGTAATTTTACCGTTAGCAGCTATACGCAACAGACCATAGCCACTTGAATAAATCTTTACAGTACCAGTTGACATCACACGGCCGTAGCAGTAATTGGCTTTGCCCTTCATCTTTGGCAAGCGAAAAGTTTTTGAGTTTGGCGATGTCCCTTCGCCGAATCCGTAGACACTCTTTGATCCCTCTTGAGCAATGCAATACATTTCGAATACATCAACATTGTTCTGATCCGCAGCATCGGCAATAACAGAGGCGACCAATTCGGAGCCAACGAATTTGCCAGTA
>SHUR01000056.1 GCA_009694565.1 Ilumatobacteraceae bacterium
CAGTTCATGGGACAAGAGCCAGGAACCTCAGAAGAAATTCAAACGTTCTGCAGCACCACGTACGGAGTTACTTTCCCACTGACAGAAAAGATTGACGTCAATGGCGATGCGCGTCACGCGTTGTACTCAGCTCTCACACCTGCTGCAGATGCTGAAGGCGTTGATGGCGACATCCGTTGGAACTTCGAAAAGTTTCTTGTCAACCGTGACGGTGCAGTTGTTGCACGCTTTCACCCAAAGACAGCACCTGATGCGCCCGAAGTAATTTCGGCCATCGAATCAGCGCTGTAGAACCTAATCTTCGAGCAGGGCGCTAAGGCCCCCGAATCGAATGATGCGAAATTCTTCTGCGGCACCGAGTGAGTGACGTGAGCCTGTGGCTTCAGAACCACGGCGAATAAACACATCAATCATTCGCGAAGGGTCACCTGAACGAAGAGCCTCTTCTGCAAGTGGTGCCTTCTTTCCGGCGGTTCTTGCCTGCATGACTAATTGGTTTGCGTAATTCAACATCATTGTTACGTGGCATTGTGCAGCGCGTACTTTCTTGTCGAGTACAGAAGAAACATCCAATACATGAGTTATTTCTGTAAGCCTGCGCCCGAAGTACCACCGCTCGAAACATCCGTGCGGTTCAAGCCCGTCTGCAAAGTGCTCCGGATGATGTAGATCAAACTGGCTTGTCCAGAATGCTTCATTGCAGGCTTTGGCTACCACCAAATGATCTTCATTGTCCTCTCCGTACATTGAGAACGGATCAAAGCTCACAAGTGCATACGGTTTATACGTACGAATCATTCGAATGATTTTTTCACGTAATGCAACTTCACTGACATCTCCAAGAACATCAGTGTTGTAGCCCAACTCAACAATTTCGCTGATTCCAAGTACAGATGCAGCAGCATGAAGTTGTTCAGTGTTGTTCTCTATCGTTTGTGCTTCGGTGAGTCCGTGTGAATCCCAGCGATCATCAGTCACTCGCACACAAACAATTCGCCATCCCATTTCAGCCCACAAGGCAATGGTTCCCCCAAGAAAGAAAGCTGGGTCATCTGCATGAGGAGATATCAGAAGAATTGTTCGACCCGCACCATTTTCAATTTTCATTGTTTCAATTTGCACATTATTTCCCAATGATTCGGCCACAGTCAGATTGTAAACCCGCTTAATCTGCACAATGGTTACTGAGTTAGACTTTTTGATTATGGAGCAACTTGGTATCAATGGTGGCACACCAGTTCGTACAACACCTTTCCCTGCGTGGCCAGAATTTGATGACACTGAGCGACAGTTAGTACTTGAAGTTCTTGACAGCCGTCAGTGGTGGGCTACCCAAGGAACCAAAGTAAAAGAGTTTGAGCGCCAGTGGGGAGACTTTCATGGCACCGGACCCGCAATTGCAGTAACTAACGGTTCACATACTCTTGAACTCGCTCTATTGGGACTTGCCGTTGGCGCAGGTGACGAAGTGATTGTCCCAAACTGGACATTCGTTGCTACAGCGGCAGCGGTGCTGATGGTTAACGCAGTTCCTGTTTTGGTTGACGTCGAGTTTGGTACCGGCTGTATTGATCCGGCGGCTGTGGAAGCAGCAATCACACCGCGGACTCGGGCTGTCATTGCGGTACATATCGCCGGTCATCCAGCAGACATGGATGCTTTGTCAACAATCTGCAAGAAGCATGGGTTGGCCCTGATTGAAGACTGTGCGCACGCTCATGGAAGTTCTTGGAACAACCAACCTGTCGGAACCCTTGGCGATGCAGGTTCGTATTCTTTTCAGTCATCAAAACTTATGACTGGAGGCGAAGGTGGTGCAGTTGTTGCGAAAGATCCAGACATTGCAGCAAAAGTGCGCTCATTTTCTGACTGTGGAAGACGCCCCGGTGAATGGTTTTACAGTCATTACGCACTTGGCGGAAACTACAGAATGACCGAATGGCAGGGTGCAATCCTGTTGGCGCAACTCAGCCGCTTTGGCGCGCAACAAAGTGTTCGTGCAAGTAATGCAAACCTCTTGAACGAAGAGCTAGCTCTGATTCCTGGAGTGCACCCTCAATCAAGAGACCCACGGTGCACGTCGCAGGGCAACTATTGCTATGTGGTTCGGATCGACGAAAATGAATTTGGCGCTTCGCGCGAGGCAGTGCGCAAGGCATTACTCGCAGAAGGCATCAGCCTCACTATGGCGTATCCAACCATAAACACACTCGATCTCTTTACAGATCCAGCCGGATTCTTGCCCCGAGTGAAGTCAAGAGAAGGAATGCAAGATTTTGCGAATCTATCTCTTCCGGTTTCCCAACGACTTGCTGACGAGACTCTTTGGTTTACGACGTCAGTACTTATGGGCTCAAGTGACGACACACGAGATGTCATTTCAGCCGTTCAGAAAGTGCAGCGACTTGCCCACACTCTTGATTCAGAGTTGTAACAATGAGTGATGATTTGACACCGACTATTTCTGTACAAGAGATATCAATTCAAGAACTCTTCAGTGAAATCACCGATGTCACTGTTGTTTACAACGATCCACCGTGGGAAGCGCTCTCCCAAATTCTTCCAACTCCGGCACAGGCAATTTCTGCATGGAACATGGACATTGAACATTTGGAGGAGATTGCGTCCACAACTCACGCAACTTCCACGGTTGTTGGTGTTGGTGGTGGAACTGCGTTAGACACCGCAAAGTTTTTGGCCTGGAAACATGGTTCAACTCTTATCCAAGTGCCCACAATTACCAGTGTTGACGCTGGCTTTACCGATGCAATCGGCGTGCGAGTCAATGGCAACGTTCAATACGTTGGAAAAATCATGCCGAAGATGGTTGTTCTTGATATCCCTCTTATTCGAAGCGCACCCAAACATCTGAATCGTGCTGGTGTCGGTGACATACTCTCCTGCCACACCGGGCTATTTGACTGGAAACTCGCGATCGATGCAAAACAAGAAGATCGATGGAGTGAAAATCTCTACGCGCTGGGAAGCTCACTGCTTGATGAACTCGAGGCTGCAATTGGCGATATCGGAGCAGTTACAGAACCAGGCGTTCGATTTGTCGCTGATGCGTACCGACGAATAGGCGCCGCCTGCGCATTTGCTGGACATAGTCGCTTTGAAGAAGGCTCTGAACACTTCTTGGTCTACGCCCTTGAGCATGCAACTGGCGACCATTACGTGCACGGTGAAGTTGTGGCTATGGGAGTTACAGCAATGGCTTCGGTGCAAGGAAACGATGTGGAACGAGTGCGAAAGATCGTTACGCAGTCCGGAGTTCGTGCAAACCCACTCGATATCGGAATCAGTCAACAGCAGTTCTTCGAAACACTCGAGACTCTTGCGGAATACACAACCAGAGAACAACTTGATTATTCAATCGTCAATACCCATGGCATTACTGAATCTGAAATTTCTGCGGCGTGGAACACAGTGACATCATTGCCAAGAGTGAACATATGAGGAATCCAGAGATTGTCACACTCGGTTATGGCTTTATTGCTGACATGCATATCAAGGCTGCTCGTGAAGCGGGTATCAAGACCGTTGGAGTATCAGGCCACAATGGGGATAAGGCTGTTCAGTTTGCCAATAAACATGACGTCTCTCACGCCACTGATGATTGGAAACAACTCATTGACACAACAACTGCTGATCTAGTGGTCGTGTGCACGCCTAATTATTTGCACTACGAACAAACCATTTATGCACTCCAGCAAGGCAAGAACGTTCTCGTTGAAAAACCAGCAGCTATGAACACGACCCAGATGATCGAAATGATGTCAGTTGCTCGCTCACAAGATCGATTACTTGCTGTTGGTCATATGTGGCGATACCACCCAGAAGTCATTGCATTACGTGATGTAATTAGCAAGGGAGATCTGGGCACCATTGTTCGCACGCACGGTTATGGCGTTCATGCACACTGGGGACCTGCAGGATGGTTTGTTGACAAGGCTCTTGCTGGCGGTGGAGCACTCATTGATATGGGAATCCACGCAATAGACACCGCGCGTTTTCTACTTGGCGATCCCCAACCAGTTCGCGTACAAGCAACCCTGGGATTTGGAAAATACGGTGACTACGACGTCGATGATGACGGCATCGTGACAGTGGACTGGGATAACGGCGTTTGCTCAATTATTGAATCTGGTTGGTGGCAACCAAAGCTTCGTGGGCTTGAGGCAGAAACAGAAGTAATGGGAACATCCGGATTCCGCAAGATTTGGCCAGACATGCCGCCAGTACCTAAGGGATACAACCACTGTGAGACCGAGATGTATGCGCGTCAAATTCAAGACGTTGTCACATGTATTTCTTCAGGTGCCACACCTGCATGTTCTGCTGAGGTGGGATTTACAGCGCTCGATATTGTCGAGAAGGCGTATAAGGCAGCAGGCGCCTAAAGAATTCCAGCCATTATTTTTGAGCCGTACTCTAAGACACGGTCAATCTCTCCGGGGGCTACTCCGGCAGTAACTGTCTCATACCGCTCGTCACCACCTGCTTCGTCAAAATGTTCTTGCATAGGCAAATACCGATAACTCGTATTTGCCAGCCCAATGACAAAAGCTCGATCAGACTGAATCAACTCACTCCATCGACGTCCAAGTGCAACAAGAACTTCACCGGGCATTGCTAAGAATTTAAGAGTGTCAATCACTATTACCTGAATAGGGAAATTGATAGGCGTCGAAGGCGTAGGACGAGCTTTTCGTGCGGTCAGGCCTAGGTAGTAACAACACGCAATCATGATGCGTCGCATTTCGCTCTCAGACATGTCAAGAGAGATCACCACATGTGAGGCAGCCGCCCAGAGCTGTGACATTGGAACTGTCTTTTGAAAATCAGCGCCAAGAAACTCTTTCAAGTCAGCAATGCTCTTAGCTAACCGAATCTCAGCAGCACTTTCATCCAGCCCCCCATTGTTTGGCAACAACTCCAACGCTGAAGACTGCATACCGAGAAGACCATCATCAACAGATGAAGAATTGTCAGATAAGTCAGTCATGATGCCGATTACTGCTTCCGCAAGTTGTGCCCCAATTTTTTGGGTGTCATCGAACGAACTGTTGCAATAACCCCGAGGATCTAATGCATCCCGCTGTGGTGATGTTGTCGGGACAATGTCACCTTCGGTTGTATTGATGAAAAGTGGGGTCACTCCGGGCAATGCTTTTCTTATGAATCGCTTTGCTTCTCCGGGATAATCAGCCGACACTTCTGGGTTGTCCCAGCCCATGGTTGTTGGGTGGCATCCACTACCAAATAGAACTGCAAACGGGGAATCGGTCTGAGAATCGATAGCCAACAGAACAGGAATACGTGTATCTACTTCTTGAACATCGTTCGGTTTCCAGCGATTAAATCCAATGCGAGCATTGCCATAACCGCTCACGAGACGTGCTGGTCGTCGTGAATGAAAGGCTTCAATGCCTGTTTTGATAAGGGCGTCAGTGAGTTGCTGCGAAAACTGTTGCACTCCAATTGCTGACCCAGATGGGTCATATGGCAAAGGGGCTGAATGAGTATGTGATGCAGCCAGCAGTATTCGGTTGGAATCAATACCAGTTGCTAGATGAATCTGCTCAACAACTTCCTTTGTAACCGGAGCTGCCATTGCAATGAGATCTGCAGTAATGACCAACAACGGATTATCGTCACCAATACAAAGTGCAACAGTTTCTATGGCATCGTGAACTGACTCAGACGGTGTTATTCTCTGACCAAAACCACCAAGCATGACCGGATACGACGGCGTGATATCAGCCGATGCGACACCAACAAATGTTGTAATCATATTTCCCCCGAGTATGCCTCGGTACTGAAACTAAGCCTTTTCGGCGGCAACAAACGAGTCGAGCGCTGTACCGCTCTCAAGACTTGTAATCAACGCATAACGCGGGAAGTCATGATTGTGAACAACGACGTGCCACAACCGTTGTGTGTCAACAAGAAACCTCGAACCCTTGTGTAACGGCACACGGCGTTCTGTTGCCCGGTCTGGCAAGCCATCTGGGCCATTATCCATCAGCAACATATAGCTATCGGGGCAGTCCGTTAGTTCCATCCATGTGCGAACAACCCAGCCTTCATTGTCTGGATTAAAGCGGTTGTTGTCATCACGGTGAATGTTGCGCAGAGCCTGCTCATGATTTTGCGGCTCCAATTTGATGATGCGCACGCGACCGAAGTTTGCACCAATGGAATCAACGTAATTCTTCAGTGTTAGAGCAGATGATGCATTCGAAGTCCACAGTGCATCTTTGTCAGTTTTGCCCTTGTCCCAAAAACCACGGCAGTCAAGTTCACCATCAGCAGAAGCAAGCGGCGCAAAGTTTGTGTCGCCACCACTTTTCCAATCCATGTACTCAAGTGATTCCCATTCAGATGCAGGAACATTAAACGGCGCATCACGTAACACAACGAAACCAGTTTCAGCTAAACAGTCAAGTCGAACATGTGGAGTCTGCAATGGAATTGCAACGGACCAGTGTTCTTGTGTTGGCCAAAATGCAGTGCTCATGAGTTCATTGTACGGAGTTGCGAGCACTGAATGGAAGGACCAATGTCACGGCCGCATGGTGGTAGTTGCACCTATCGGTACAAAACCCGTAGCTGGTGGTAATAACAGCACAGTTCCTGCATCAACACGATCAGGATTTTTTATCTTGTTCAGCGCGACAAGAGCAGGTGCGCTGATATTTAGTTTCTCGGCAATTCCATACAAAGATTCACCGGGAAGAACTGTGTATTTCAATGGAGGTGCGGTATTAGCGGGAGAAATACTGGTGCTTGTTGTGCTTCCTGCAATTGGGATGGGAGACGATGATGATCCACTATCGGTCAACAAATATGAAAAAAATGCAAGTAGCCCGAACAAGCATGTGCTCCACAACAGGTACATATGAAGTCGCGTGCGTAGGAACATTGATGTCATGTTATGTCCGTCACAGCCTGATGTGCAGTTCGCCCCCATAAGAGAATTCAGGGGCCTCTGTTCTAATCTGTAACTCACATGACTCTTGAAACTCGCTCTTACCCCGGCGCTGAACGCCCAGCCCGTTCATATCGCCACAATGCCGATGGCGTTGATATTGCGGTCTATGAATGGGGCACCGAATCTAACCCGCCTCTCTTTCTGGTTCATGGTGGGTCTGACTTTGCTGGCACATTCGATGTTTTCGCCCCTCTCATTGCTGCTGCCGGATATCGCGTCGTCGCCTGGGACCACCGCGGTCATGGCGACAGCGAACATGCCCCCCTTTACGGATGGGATGCAGATATTCGCGACGCACTGTCGGTGATGTCTGCCACCACTAATAAAGCTGCACCTGTCATCGCACATTCAAAGGGCGGTGCATTGATGATGCAGCTTGCCGACTCATGCCCGTACCGCATTTCAGCAATAGTCAATATCGATGGCATGCCGAGCAAGCGTCGCATGCCAGACGTTCCTGATCATGATCAGTCCCGGTTGCTTGCAGACTCAATTGGTTCATGGCTAGATTTCCGTCACGAAGCTGCTGCGTCAGAGCGCAAGCCAGGAACACTGGTTGACCTCGCTCAACGCAGAGGAAAAATGAACCCTCGCCTTTCTATTGAGTGGCTTGAATACCTCGTAACAATCGGCGCACAACAAGATGCCGATGGTTGGCGTTGGAAACTTGATCCCACAATGCGCTTTGGTGGCTTTGGTCCGTGGCGTCCCGAGTGGGCGTCACTGCGAATGGCTGCACTCACGATGCCGTTCCTCGGATTACTTGGCACCTTTGATGAACCAATGGGTTGGGGTGCTCGTCCACGTGACGTGTTGCCATGGATTCCTTCCAGTGGACGACTTGAAGTTCTTGAAGGCATCGGGCACTTCATTCACATTGAAGAACCAGAACGTGTCAGCAAATTGATTTTGGAGTTCTTGTCATGAACACAGTGATGCTTCAACACAACAAAGTGACATTGGCATTACACAATGTTCGCCCCGGAACTGGTCGCCCATTGTTGTTCCTACACGGACTTGGCGAAAGCGCAGCCATGATGTCAGCACTTGCTGTTGATTGGGGTGGCCCAGTATGGGCACTTGATTTCACCGGTCACGGTGATTCCTCTGTCCCAGCCGGTGGTGGTTATTCCTCAGAAATCCTTATGGCAGATGCCGATATCGCCCTACGCCACATTGGTGAAGCCACCGTTGTTGGCAGAGGACTTGGTGCCTACATTGCATTTCTCATAGCTGGCGCCCGACCAACATTGGTTCGCGGTGCAGTGTTGATTGATGGGCCAGGACTTGCTGGCGGAGCCATTCATGCCACATCAAATTCGGAGATCACATCGGGCGGAGACCGCACAGGAACAACTCCAGACCCGTGGGCACTCATTGAGTTGTCACGCGATGCACGACCACCCACTTACACCACAACATTTGCACGACTAGCCGTTAGTGGTTCAGGAATTGCAGACCCAATCGCAGTCACCTGCAAAGTTGCACCACCTTGGGTTGAAGCAATTCGTGCAGAACCAGGTGTGATGATTGACATCACCCTGCAAGACGCTCTAGATATTTACGCTGCGATTTAGATATCGCGTTGGGTAACAACGTCTGCAAGTTCAAGCAGTGCTTCATATGAGGCACCTTGAATCAATTGCTTATCTAAGGAAGCAACCGCTTCGTCACGCAAGGAAACGATAAGTGATTCCATTTCGGCAACCACGCCAGTTGCTGACACAACTTCCTGCACTGCTGATATATCGTCATCAGACATTCCAGGAGTCCCGACGGTGTCAAGAATCTTCAATTGTGATGCTGACGCAAGTGCGTATGCACGAGCCAACATTGGGGTCGGCTTTCCTTCCAGAAAATCTCCACCAACAGATTTCCCTGTTATTGAAGAGTCTCCGAATGCACCCAACATGTCATCTCGCATTTGAAAAGCGTCTCCTAATGGCAAACCATACGCAGACAACATCGGCATTAACGCTGATCCAGCCCCTACATCAGCGGCTACAGCCCCAAGGTGCAGTGGACGCTCAATGGTGTATTTCGCGCTCTTGTAGCGACAAATGCGTTCAGCTATTTCAATTCGGCGTTCGCGGCGTGCCGAACCCAGTGTGTCGAGATACTGGCCAATATTCATTTCCATACGAAGGTCATGCCAGATAGAGCGCGCGGCCGATGACACATCATCCATCAATTGGTCAGACATGACATACGTAATATCGCCAATGAGAATTGCTGCACCTTCTCCGAACCGCCGCGATTCCCCCGCCATCTGTTCTGCACTGTGCATGTCAGACATACGCCGGTGAGTAGTGGTGTTACCCCGGCGAGTTTCCGCATCATCAATGACATCATCGTGAAATAGGGCGAACACATGTAACAACTCAATGGCTGCACCAATACGGAACTGTTGGCCATCTGCCGGATCGCCACCTGCTGCTACCCAACCCCAATGGGTGAATTGCGGCCGTAGGCGTTTTCCGCCCCCCAGAACTAGCGATTCAATCTCATCAAAAACAGTTTCAAGATCTTCATCAATTCGGGTCCATGTCTGTCTTTCGTTGTCGACAGCAGTTGTAAGGACTTCATCTACGCGCGAGATAATTGCGCTGGCTTCGCTCATTCGTCGTCTTCATCATCATCATCATCATCATCATCATCATCAGCGTCATCATCATCATCTGCATCAAAATCTGCCTCGTCAAATTCAATATCTGCGACAAGTGTGTCGAGATACTGGCCAATATTCATTTCCATACGAAGGTCATGCCAGATAGAGCGCGCGGCCGATGACACATCATCCATCAATTGGTCAGACATGACATACGTAATATCGCCAATGAGAATTGCTGCACCTTCTC
>SHUR01000057.1 GCA_009694565.1 Ilumatobacteraceae bacterium
CATTGTGTTGCTTTCGGCCATGCATTGCGAATTTTCGATGCGGTAAGAGGAAGTGGTTCTGGAATCGTACGGGTTGACGCTACGGAAGTCATAAAATTCGAATCACCGTTCCAACGCGGAACGATATGAACATGTAAATGCTGAGAAATGCTTCCACCAGCCGCAGACCCGAGATTGATGCCGACGTTCAGCGCATCGGGAGAATGAGACGCACGCAAGGCCACCGTGGCGTCAGTTACTAGCGACCATAAATCAACTGCTTCTTCAGGCGAAAGTTCTTCAAGATTGGCTACTTCCCGGTAAGGCAACACCAACAAATGACCAGACGAATAGGGGTAAGAGTTCAGAATAGCGAAACATGTAACTGAACGGTGAACAATAAATGTTTCCTCGTCAGGCAGCCCTGAATTGAGTACGGACGTGAAGACTGACTTCACAGGGTCCGCTGAATTCTTATTGGCGGTTCCGATGTATTCGGCCCTCCACCCATTCCAGAGTTGTTCAAGAGACATCAATGTCGCCCAGTTGGCCTTCTGCAACTTCTGCCGCTAAACGAGCAATAAATTCAGTGACCGATACATCTCGTTCCACTTCACCACCACGCGGATTGACTCCCACTGATTGATGAGCAACGTCATCATCACCAACAACCAGAACGTAAGGGACTTTGCTGGTCTTTGCGTTTCGAATACGCTTTCCCAATTGCTCATCTGCGTGATCAATCGCGACTCTAAATCCGGCTTTCTTCAATTGCTGCACAACAGACTGTGCGTAGTCATCATGAGCAAGAGCAACCGGAAGTACTCGAACTTGTTCCGGCGAAAGCCATGTCGGGAACGCGCCAGCATAGTGCTCAATCAACACACCAAAAAATCTTTCGATGGACCCAAATAATGCACGATGCAACATGATGGGTCGATGGCGAGCACCATCAGAACCGATATATTCCAATTCGAATCGTTCAGGCAAGTTGAAATCGCATTGGATCGTGCTTAGTTGCCACTTACGACCAATGGCATCACGAACATCGATATCGATTTTTGGGCCATAGAAAGCGGCATCACCTTCCTTGATCTTGTATTCAACACCATGACGGTCAAGTGCTTCACGTAGAGCCTCTGTGGCTTTGCCCCAGATTTCAGATGAACCAACTGATTTTTCAGGATCACGCGTTGACAAATTAAATTCGAAGTCATTGAACCCGAATCGGCGCAACACAGACATGATGAAGTCAAGCAGGGACGAAATCTCATCTGCCATTTGTTCTTCTGTGCAGTAGATATGGCTGTCATCTTGAGTAAACCCACGAATACGAAGGAGACCGTGAAGAGTTCCAGCGCGCTCGTACCGATACACATTGCCTAATTCAAATAAACGTAAAGGAAGTTCACGGTAACTGCGCTGACGACTGTCAAAAATGAGACAGTGCATCGGACAGTTCATTGGCTTCATGTAGTAGGTGCCGTTATCCATCTCCATTGGCGGATACATACCGTCGGCATAGAAATCGAGGTGCCCAGACTTGGCAAATAGATTCGCGTTCGCGAGATGTGGTGTGTATACGAACTGGTAATCGCCATCTTGGTGGCGTTGACGGCTGTAGTCCTCCATTAATTTGCGGACTATTGCACCCTTTGGATGCCATACGGCAAGTCCACCACCAAGTTCGGTTGGAAAGGACAGAAGGTCTAGCTCGTTCGCAAGACGCCGATGATCACGCTTTGTTGCTTCTTCAAGTCGGTGCAAGTGCTCTTTGAGTGCCGGCTCGGATTCCCACGCGGTTCCATAGATGCGCTGAAGCATCGGGCCCTTTTCATTTCCACGCCAATATGCGCCGGCCACTTTCATGAGACTGAAATGCCCAAGGCGAGAAGTTGAAGGTACGTGAGGTCCGCGACATAGGTCAACAAATGAATCTGAGTTGCGATACAGACTGACTGAGTCTGCACTCCCCACTTCACCAACGTCACTCCCATCGGCAATACCCGATGTCACACGTTCAATAATTTCACACTTGTACGGTTGTGTAGCAAATACCGCCAAAGCCTCTTTAACCGAAACTTCAGAACGAGTGAAGGGCTGATTTGCCTTCATTATCTCGCGCATGCGCGCCTCTATTGCCGCCAGATCATCATCAGAAAACGTTTTGCTGTTTGGCAATGCAAAGTCGTAATAGAAGCCATCTTCAATTGCAGGGCCAATCGTGAAGTGAGCTCCGTCAAACAACTGCAAGACAGCCTGTGCCAAAACGTGAGCAGTGGAATGTCGCAGTACATGACGACCAGCATCAGAGTCCGCCGTAATGATTGACACCGAGACTCCGTCAGACAATGGGACAGATAAGTCAACTTCCGCTCCATTGATTGTTCCTGCGACGGCAGCCTTTGCAAGCCGAGAGCCGATAGAAGCCGCTAAGTCGGCGATCGATGAGCCGACGGGCAATGCACGCGAGGACCCATCGGGAAGAAGTACTGAAATCTCTGACATGAGACCACCATTCTACGGCGCACGAGAGTGTCGGCTCGGGTCTATTTAGCCGTGATTTAACACTGCTTGCTCTGTGGGAATGCTTTCTGCACGTTTGGTGGCATAGACGTTGCGATATTCCTGTCCAGTGAGTGCTTGAATCTCAAACATCAGCTCATCGGTTATTTCTCGTAGCACCATGTGATCGTCAGTACGGTCGCGATAGCGGGACACATCAATCGGTTTGCCGATTTTAATCGTGCATTCGAGCCCGAAACGCGGCATCACCATGTCTGGTGGTTGAATCTCTCGAGTACCAATAATCCCTACCGGCAGAATTGGGCATGCGACTTTCATAGCAAGACGTGCTGCGCCGGTATGGCCTTTGTACAACATGCCATCTCTGCTGCGCGTTCCCTCAGGGAAAATGCCGAAGAGTTCTCCGCGCCGAAGAACTGCCTCTGCAGCCAAAAGCGCCCCTTCACTCTTAGACCCGCCTGATCGATCGATGGGAATCATGCCGAGAGCAGGAAACAAATACTTTGTCTTCCATGAATCCATGTATTCGGCTTTGCCGACAAAACTGATTTGACGCCCTGCATGCACCATGGTGAAAACAGAGTCAAGAAAACTAATGTGATTCGGACACAAAATAGCAGGCCCAGAATCGGGAAGGTTTTCAAAGCCTTCAAAACGAAACTTCCACAACTTTGTGCTGAGTGGCCGCAGAAGAGAACGTGCTCGCGATTGGCCTCGGCTGGACGGAGACAAGACCTGACTACCTACTGATGAGTGCGAGTCCAAATGTGCTTCCATGGTTAGGAAATGATACCCGTGATTCTGACGCCACACGACGGACAAAAGTGGTTGTTAACGCGGCCCGACAGATGTGAGCAGTTCGACTCCCAAGAGGGCTGCTGAGCTACTGACGTCGACACCGTTAGCGGCAGCCGCGTCAATCAGAGCAAGTGCACCTGGCGTATCAAGATCATCGTCGAGACATGCCCGTACTAAATCCAAAAGATCAGATTGAGTTCCTCCGACTGATGCCACCCATTGAGTTAGGCGTGCAGAACTACGGGGCATGAGGGTTTCATCCCATTCCCATTCCTTGCGATAGTGGTGCTCAATAATGGCAATACGAATCGACCGCGGATCCCACAATGTGCGCAACTGATCAACAAAGACCAAATTGCCGAGACTCTTCGACATTTTTTCACCGTCTTTGAACACCATTGCTACGTGCATCCAATGCTTCACAAATGTCTCGCCTGTTGCTGCTTCAGACTGTGCTCGCTCGCATTCGTGATGAGGAAATATCAAGTCACTTCCTCCACCATGTAAATCAATAGTGGTTCCAAGGTCGCGTAACGCAAGAGCTGAACACTCGATATGCCAACCTGGTCGACCTGCTCCCCATGTTGCATCCCATGCTGGTTCATCGTCAGCCGATGGGTGCCACAACACGAAGTCGAGCGGGTTCCGTTTCTGTGGATCATCTACATTGCCGCCGCGTTGACGGGCGAACTCCAACATTTGTTCGTGGCTGTAGTGCGATACTTCACCAAATGTCGGAACTTTTGTGACATCAAAATACACCGAGCCGCCAACGGCATAAGCAAATCCTCTGTCAAGCACAAGGCCGATAAATTTTCGAATATCAGTGATTGCAGAAGAAGCACGAGGCGTGCTGAACGCAGGCAACATCTCTAGTGCTTCCATATCGCGATTAAAACGTGCCTCTTCGCCTGCTGCTAGATCCAGGTAATGAACACCCAGTTCCCGGGCTTTCGCAAATAATGGATCATCAACATCAGTGACATTGCGCACACATCGAACCGTGTGCCCAAGATCAATGAGACGCCGTTGCAAAATGTCATAGAACAGAAAAGTTGAGGCATGACCCAAATGTGTTGCGTCGTAGGGAGTGATACCGCATGTGTACATCAGCACCAACTCACTTGGAGTAAAAGGCACAATGTCACGCCGCGCAGTGTCGAACAAACGCATTGACATATTTATTGAGCCTTGGCCCGAGGATCTTTCGTGATTCCCGTGAGTTTCGGCGCCACTCGTGTCTTGTATCGAACGTTCAATTGCAACAGAACAGCTGTAAAAGCTTCGATTGCTGTCGCGTTCGATAACTCGCCAGCATCGAGTGGGCGACAACCAGGAATATGTGCAGTGATATCCATGACTATTGTCCGCGCCTCTGAACTATCTGAACAAATCAGAACGTCAGAATCAATTGGGTCACCGAGGTGCCCCAGTTCTGTTGCAGGCAAATGATGAAACGCCGCCACGACACGACATTCAGGAACTGCGGCTTGCACATGAGCAGCAACACTGCCGCGAGGAGGCAAGAGAGGTTGGAATTCATGGCCCACACGCACGAGCGCGTTAGCCATGCTGATGATTACTTTGCCACGCAACAAATCAATATGAGCTTTAGCGGTTGTTGCAGCCGAATCCCAAGGAGTGGCGAGCACGACAACATCACATGCGGATGCGTCATCATTGTCACCGCCATTTACGCTGAGAGTGAGATTTGGCCACTTGGCTTTTAGAGCGTCGCACACTTCTATGGCTCGATCTTTGGACCGAGACCCAATAATCACGTCATAACCAACCGAAGCAAGGCGAGCCCCAAGGGCACTTCCGGCGGGTCCGGTACCGCCCAATATTCCAATACGCATTCCGTAGAGCCTTACACATAGACCCCTTGCGAACTACGGTCATATGAATGGGACTTCTTGAAGGCAAAAAAATCGTTGTGACGGGTGTCTTAACTGACGCCTCCTTGGCATTCAGTGTGGCGCAATTAGCCCAACGTGAAGGCGCCCAAGTTGTGCTCACAGGCGCCGGCCGCGCCCTCTCTCTGACACAGAGGTCGGCACGCAGGCTTGACTCACCCGTTGATGTCTTTGAGTTTGATGTCACGGTGCCAGAGCACATCGAATCAGTTCGTGAACAAGTGCGCGCATCGCTAGGACACGTCGACGGGGTACTACATGCAATTGGCTTTGCCCCAGAGGTTTGTCTAGGAGACGACTTCTTGGCTGCTCAATGGAGCGACGTTGCAATTGCTATGCAAATTTCTGCATATTCGTTAAAGACACTTGTGGATGCATTTCTTCCGTTGATGTCTTCAGGTGGATCCATCGTTGGTCTTGACTTCGACAACACCGTTGCGTGGCCCGCATACAACTGGATGGGAGTTGCAAAGTCAGCGTTTGAATCAACAAGTCGCTACCTAGCAAAAGAACTTGGACCACGAGGCATTCGTTGCAACTTGGTTGCAGCCGGCCCAATCAAAACAATGGCGGCAAAATCAATTCCGGGCTTCAAGAAGTTCGAAGACATTTGGGATGCCCGCGCTCCCCTTGGCTGGGATGTCTCTGACCCCATTCCTGTTGCAAAGACGGTGCTTGCTCTTATGTCGGACTGGTTTCCTGCAACGACTGGCGAAGTCATTCACGTTGATGGTGGCTTCCACGCCATGGGCGCGTGACAAACAAACTGTCAGAGGCGTCATCGCCGTACCTGCGACAACACCGAGATAATCCGGTCGATTGGTTTCAATGGGGCGACGAAGCGTTCGCTGAATCTGCACGCACTGGCAAGCCGATTCTGTTATCGATTGGATACTCGGCATGCCACTGGTGCCATGTCATGGCTCATGAGAGTTTCGAGGACGACACAACTGCTTCAGTTATGAATCAGCTATTTGTCAACATCAAAGTTGACCGAGAAGAGCGGCCAGATGTAGATGCCATTTACATGGATGCAGTTCAAGCGATGACTGGCCGAGGTGGATGGCCCATGACCGTCTTTTGTACACCAAGTGGTGAACCTTTCTATGGCGGTACGTATTACCCACAAGAATCGTTTGTGAAGTTGATGCATGCAGTTGATGATGCATGGCGTAACAAACGTGAAGACTTGCAACAAAACGTTGATGCACTTATTGAGGCTGTCGGCAGAACTGCCCGCATCGCTCCTGTTGCCTCATTCGACGCAACTGAATTGGCGAACATTGCACTTCAAGCAATGACTCAAAGTTTTGACTCACACTGGGGCGGTTTTGGCTCGGCACCAAAATTTCCCTCGACGTTTGCCCTTGATCTCGCAATGCGGCTGTACCAGCGGTCACACGATGAGCAACTTCTCGAAATGGTTAATACTTCTCTCGACGCAATGGCGGCCGGCGGCATGTACGACCACATTGGCGGAGGTTTCTCGCGATATAGCGTTGACGAGAAATGGCTCGTACCCCATTTTGAAAAGATGCTCTATGACCAGGCGCTCCTTCTTCGCACTTATACGCACGCATGGCTGATCGGACATCATGATCGACATCGTCAAACTGCAGAAGAAGTCATGTCGTATGTCATCAATGAACTGCGCCACCATGACGGTGGTTTCTACAGCGCAGAAGATGCTGACTCTCTTGACGAACACGGACATTCTGAAGAGGGTGCCTTCTACACGTGGACGCCACATGAAATAACTGATGTCTTGGGCAAGGATTCCGGGGCCGCACTCGACTGGTGGAACATTTCCGATGCTGGAAATTTCGAGGGCCGTTCGATTCCACATCGAATTCCTCAACGAGGCTTGCTGCAACGGTCATCACAGATTGAGTCTGCACGTCATCGTCTCTTTCATCATCGTGCAACACGGCCACGCCCCGGTCTTGACAACAAAGTCTTGACTGAATGGAATGCAATGATGCTGTCGTCATTGTGTGAATCTATATCTGCCTTCAATCGACTCGACTTAGTTCCTTTCGCCGAGAAGAGCGCTCAGTTTCTTGTATCTGAATTGCGAAGTGCCGACGGCGTGTGGTCACGAAGCTGGCAAGAAGAGGCACAACCCCATTCTCAACACAGTGCATTGGCCCACGACTTGGCACATGTCGTTGATGCAATGACGCGCATGTACGAACTAACTGCTACTTATACGTGGCTACAGATTGCAACGGAAACCGCGCATCAATTGATCGATGAATACTGGGATCCAGAACACGGCGGGTTGTTTACCGTTGCATCGTCATCAGAGCAACTGATTGTTCGCCAGAAAGACCTGATGGACAACGCGACACCATCAGCCAACTCAGTAGCGGCGTATGCATTTCTTCGCCTTGCAGCTATCACCGGGGATGCCAAACTGGAAACGCATGCACATCAGATACTGGCTCTGCTGGCCCGAGTTGCCCCTTCTGCTGCGACAGGGTTTTGCAATGCCATCTCTGCGTTCCTATTTGCTCAAGAAGGCGCTATTGAGATCGTGATTCCAGGTGACAACCCCGCGCTTCTCGCAACAGTTCGATCACAGTGGCTTCCGAACGCCGTCACAGTGTGGGGCGAGCCGATTAACTCACCTTTGTGGGCTGGCCGCGAGACCGGCATGGCCTACGTGTGCCGTAATCATGAGTGTTTGCTTCCGGCCAGATCTGAACAGGAATTGCGCGACCGAATTGCTACCAGTCTTTCTGATGAATAATTGACTCAACATTTCGACGAACACGTTGCGCACTGCGACCCTTTCGTTTCAAGCCTTCGCTTTCATGACCAATAGCGATAGTGCCCAAAATTTCAATGTGGTCAGGAATGTTGAACTCTTGTCGAAGCCCTGCTTCATTTGAGTGGGCAAAAAACAAGGCACCCAATTTCACATCTTCTAATGCGAGAAGAAACGTCATAGTTGCAAAGGACGCATCGATGGTCCAATACGGCGCAGGCCATTGATCGAGCCCCTCACCAAGGCCGGTTGCCTTTTTGTCTGGTTCTGAATAGCGCTCTAGGTAGGCAGTTGGGTCACACATACTGATCGCGATGACGGGCGCTTGCAAAAGCAACGGGAATGCGAAACCCTCACGACGTTCGATAGGAAGCGCAACATCCCAATATCGTTGGGTTGATTCGTTCTCGAGTATCAGAACATGCCAACCCTGAGACTTCCCTGCACTTGGTGCACGGCTGGCTAGATCAATGCACGAAGTGACTACTGCCGTATCGACTGCTTGCTTGGAAAATGATCTCGACATCCGACGTGAACGGACGATGTCGGCGAAGTTCACTGACTTAGACGCGAGCGCCGAGCTTGACAAGGCTTTCAGCCATGGTCCAACCATGAACAATCAACACGCCACCCTTTTTAGGATTAACGCCTTCAAACAAAGAAGTGATTTCTGGTGAGATTTTTTCTGGCTTCAACGACTCGTGATCGAGGAAACCGCTTTGTCCACCAGATGCAACGATGAAAGTTTTTTCGTCATAAGTGGAATCAACACCAAAACGACGAGCAAGGCGACGACCCCATGCGCGTTCTTCACCAACGGCGCGATGCCCGAATGTGGGAATCATCTCTGTGACAGCTTTCATTGCTTCCATGCCGTCGGCTGTTGCGAAGCGGCTACCCACCACGACATCCTCATCAGGAAATGCCATCAGTGCACGGTGGTAGGCCTCTGTCATTAAACCTTTAAGAATTGAGTCACGCTTTGCAGTTCGCTTGATGGTCATGAGTCCGAGCAAGACACATGGCGTTCCGCCGATGCGTTCAAGAGTTGAAAAGGTGACACCGTGTAATTTGCCGTCAATACGGGCAAGGGTGCACAACACCCAATCTGTTCCGGCCTTCGCAAACTGCTCGGCAGTGAAAGAACCCTCGATGGTGAGGAACTCCTCAAACTGGGCCTCTGTGAGTGCGCTGCAGTCTTGTGTGGCAACTTCCAACGACATTGACTGGGTGACTCCCTCTGACACTCGGGCGGCACTAGTGCCGACAATAACCCTTCTATTCTGCCACTGCCAGAAGCCAAATCCTGAAATCACAGGTCATTTAGACGATTTTTACCGCATTCGTGCCAAAGGTGACCCGCAATGGCCCCAGAGCCTTCTCAAAATCAACAAGTCCCGATGGTCCAAGATCGAATATTTTGCCAGCAGGCAACTTCACCTTGCATGGCGAGGTCCCGGGAAATTCAGCGATGATTGCTTTGAGTCGTTCAAGTTTTTCTGCCGTGAATCCGGCTGGCAGCGACAGTTCAACTTCCGGAATTTTGTCACCCAAATTTTCAGGGACCGAAATTCTTTGCGCAGAAAAACTAGCTGGCGCACCATCACGTTGATTCAGGCGACCCGTAACCGTAACCACTAGGTCATCTGACAACATGTGCCCATATTCGCTCAACACCCTTGCAAACACTGTCACTTCAATGGCAGCGTCCATGTCTTCCAACACAAACGTCGCCATTTGATCGCCCCTCTTCGTAAAGCGGCGATTCAAACTGGACATCACTCCGCCAATCGTGACCATCCCAGATTCGCGTGCTTCGAG
>SHUR01000058.1 GCA_009694565.1 Ilumatobacteraceae bacterium
AGGCACATCATCCACTGTGATCATTACGGCAACAAGAAATGGTTATGCCGATGCATCTGCGACAATTTCAGGAAGTGCTACTAGTGCGACTACAACAACTGTTGCTCCCACTACGACTACAACAGTTGTTGTTCAAACAACAACCACGGTTGCTGCTACGCCAGTAGTTCCAACAACAGTTGCAGTATCCGAAACTCCTGTTGTCACAGTGCCTCAAGGTCAAGCTTCAGTTGGAACGATTGCTCCAAGTGTTGGGCCAACAACAACAGTTCTTAACCCGATGCGTTTGCAAGCACCTCAAACTACGACAACATCAATTCCACCAGTTGTGGAAAACGCTGCGTTGCCTCCAACAGCTGTTGCTGCAGTTGCTCCGGTAGCTCCTGCTCTTACACCTGGTACAGCTGGAGCATTGATAGGTGGAAAGACTGTTGCTGCAACGGTAAGTCGAGCATCTAATCAGATCACTGCGATAGGCGGTGGCATAACAACAACAATCTCTGGTCTCACATCAGATGGGCAGCGCGTGGCGCTCAATACAGAAGGAAATCTTGTTGTCAATGAAGGCGACAAATTGGTTGTTGATGCCGCTGGCTATTCCCCTGGTGCAGATGTTTCGGTGTGGCTGTATTCATCACCAACACGTCTTGGTGTAATTGCGGCTGATTCCAACGGCAAGGTTTCAGGTTCATTTGATTTGCCAAGTGAGCTTGAAGTAGGTGATCACCGCCTCGTATTGAGCGGCGACAATCCGGATGGAGTCAAAGCATTACTTGGCCTTGGTTTGTCTTATGGATCCGTTGAGTCTGGTTCATCCATTACGCGAGTTCTGATTGCGATTCCGATTGCTTTGGCAATTTTGTTTGGTTTGTTCTTGCCCGCGGTGGCACGTCGTCGCCGTCAGAATAATGCCGTTGCGAGTTATTAATTTTTGCGGAGTTTGATGCTCCTAGTGAGTTTCAACTAGGATTTGCAAGTCATGAAGTGCGCTCAAATACACAGCAAAAGAGGTGCACATGCTTAAGAGACGTCGTAAAAGCTCAGGTTCTGGCGAAGACGGTGCTGGCTGGATCTATGCCGACTTGTTCTTAGCTCTCATGATTGTGGGCCTTGGATCAGCCGTTATTACTTCATCGTCTCCTTCGGGTGCTGCCAAAGGCACGGCTTCTGCCAGGGCGAGTAACTGATTTCGGACCACCGCTAGGAAAAGTTCATTTTTCCCACCAAACCACGTGTGAACGAATCCGTGATTGACATTGGCCAAAAGGGCAATGTCTCGAACCCCTACTTCGGAGAATGGCTTTTCCCGGATCAGTTGCTTGGCGGCCTGGATAAGTCGTCGCTCGCCCTCAGCCCGGGAGATAGGCGACCGCCGCTTCGGGGCTGCTTTCTTCTCAGTTGGCTTCTTTGTAGGCATTCTTGAACCCTATTCCTATTGTCGGCTGCTCGTGACCCGTTCACCTGACATTCACCAAAAGTTGCCAACTGTCGCTGGAAAGTCTGCGATACGATTGAGAACTCGTGATGTGTGTTGATCTGTATAGAAATAGAGCTGCTCATGTTTAGGAGACGGCGTAAAAGCTCAGGTTCTGGCGAAGATGGTGCCGGCTGGATCTATGCCGACTTGTTCCTTGCTCTCATGATTGTCGGACTCGGATCTGCAGTCATTACGTCGTCGTCTCCAACATCAGGGGCTGCAACAACTAGCGCACCTCCGACGTTTCAATTGAGTTGTGCTGAGTTTCCTGTCAAGGTGCCAGGCAATCTGTCTCGCACAAATGGTGGTACACAAATTGAAGCTGTCATTACATCTGAGATCAGCAAGCGCGGTTGGAGCGGGGAGAGTGCCAAGCCAGGCCTCGTCATTGTATTCGGTGGTTTTTCTGGTAGCGAAACAGCCGGAGCAGGAGACAGGCGAGCACAAAACTTACGTGCCGCTCTTCGTGCTGCCGTACCCCCATTTCAACAAGTTGAAATGCGCACCGGCGGTGCACAAAATGTCACAGTCAACGGCGTGTCGTCTGGTGTGGGCGGCGCTGGCTCTTTTCTGCTTGTCGTCTATCTATTGTTCAATGGTGCAGCCCTCACAGAAGATTGCACCCGTTAAGGAGTCATATGCCTAATTCACCACATGCCCATGCTGATGCAGTCACAGCCGTTGAAAAATGGCTAAGTGTTTCGAAACAAACTTCGTCACTTGGTGCAAGCGCCGGACAGTTCGTTGATGACCTCCGCAACAACCAAAAGACACGTGAGTGGTCAAAGGTCAACGTTGAACAGATCTTGCCGTTCAAGAGCGAGACTCCTCGTCTGTTGTTGGTAGTACGCGCCGGTGCCATGTTCTTGCCAATTCTGTTGACCTGGCTTGCACTTTCACAGGTAATCGGCCCGTTCTCGCTGTATCTGCAAAACCAACAAGCAAGTGCCAACTTTTTGTGGTTCTGGAACCAGAACCCAGGGAAGTCATTTGCTGGTGTGTGGAAGTTGAGCCATGTGGCTCTTACTGACGCAGCTATTTTGGCGTTTCTTACCGTTCTTGCAATGCGCATCGCGTGGTGGGAAACCTCACGAGCAGAACAATCAGAAGCTCGGTATACCGAGATGTTGTCTGCCCTTGAATTTTACTTTGTTTCCTCACGCGATATCTAAGTAGGTACGTGGCGTATTGTTCGCCATATGACTTTTACAACTCACCATGCCTTGGTGAACAACGTTGATATTTCCTTTTGGCATGAACGTTCTGAAGGCGCATCCCATGTCTTAGTGTGCGTTCATGGCTGGCCAGAGTCAAAACGCATTTTTTCTCGCGTAGTTGAGCCGTTACGTGATGCCGGTTTCGATGTTGTGGTGCCAGACCTGCGTGGGTTTGGTGAGTCGGGTTTAGCTCCAGATGGTTTTTACGATGTGGTCTCACATGCACGCGACATTGAATCGTTGGTGTTTGACCATCTCGGGTACCAGTCTGTTGTTCTTGTTGGTGGTGATTTAGGTGGCCCTGTCATTCAAGAGATGGCATTGCGGAATCCGAATCGAGTGGAACGCATGGTGCTGTTTAACTCGCCGCTTCCGATGGATAAGGAGCGCATGGCCGGAATGCGGACTCGTCCACCTGTAGAAGTGATGGATTATTTCATTAGGCAGGGGACTGATGCTGATGCACTGGCTTCAGAACTAGATACAGAAGAAAAACGTGCCGAATACATTGCTGAGTTTTATTCCACGCGCTTGTGGGCGCACCCAGGTGCATTTAATGCAGATGACATTGCATGGCATGTTGAACCATTCCGTGACGCGCAGAAACTACGAGCGTCGTTTGCAAATTATGAATCTGCTTTTGATGCAACTAAACGCACTGAGAAGCCTTTGTACGGCAGAAACTCAATGACGCCAACACTGATTCTTTTCGGAACCAGTGATCATGTGATTTACCCAGATTTTGACCTGATGGCTGCGACTGTGTTCGACATTCACGACGGGCCAATTCGCATCAAGAACTGTGGCCATTTTGTGCCGTGGGAGGCAGCAGAAGAATTTACTTCCCGCACAGTTGAGTTCTGCCGAGAAAATTGAACTATTCGTCCTGCGACATTTTTTCAGCAATGGCCCTATCTCGACGAATGACATTACGAATCAAAACTGATCCGACGATGCCAACGCCAGCAATCATCACGAGAAACACCGTGTATTGCATCCATCCACCGCGATCACCTGAACCTTGTGGTTTCTTTCCACAGTCGGGGCGAGGGTTGGAATTAATACATTCCGACGGCTCATTTACTAAGTCGTACACATACGTTGAGTCCGTCACCTCGGCGATTGTGGAGTCACTGGGTGTGTCTGCGGCGTGTACGGCGGAGAGTCCGAATGGTGCAAGCGTGAGAAGAACGGCACAAGTGATGGGGGCAATACGGGGCATGGGTCTATCGTGCCACGGCAACTAGTGTTATCAAAGCCATGAGTTCGATGTCACCCTCCGCCCAGCACGACGTAGTCCTCGTTGTTGACTTTGGTGCGCAATATGCTCAGCTCATCGCTCGTCGCGTGCGTGAAGCTCGCGTGTACTCGGAAATTGTTCCGTATCGCATTTCCGCGGCTGAAGTAAGGGCTAAAGCGCCGAAGGCAATCATTTTGTCTGGTGGTCCAAAAAGCGTGCATGTCGAAGGTGCACCGTTGCTTGACCCTGCTATTTATGAATTGGGTATTCCCCTTCTCGGCATTTGCTACGGCTGCCAGTTAGTGGCACAACAATTAGGTGGTGTCGTGGCTCGCGGTGGACGTGGTGAATACGGTCGCGCCACTCTGACCCGTGGTTCGACACGCTCACAGTTGCTTGGTGATTCAACTCCTCAAGTACATGACGTATGGATGAGCCATTTCGATTTCGTCAGCGAAGCACCAGACGGTTTTGTGGGCACAGCATCTACACCCGATGCACCGAACGCTGTGATTGAAGACGATGCACGTCGTATCTACGGAGTGCAGTATCACCCTGAAGTCGTGCACACGACTAGCGGTCAAGATTTGCTAGTTCGCTTTCTAGTTGACATTGCGCAATGTAAACAAGATTGGACAATGGCAAGCATTGTGCAGGATCAAATTGAAGCGATTCGTGCGCAGGTCGGAACGGAACGAGCAATTTGCGGTTTATCTGGCGGAGTTGATTCGTCGGTTGCTGCAGCAATCGTGCATCAAGCTATTGGTTCGCAACTCACGTGTGTATATGTCGACACCGGTCTCATGCGTCGCGGTGAAAGCGAGCAAGTTGTTGAGACATTTCGCAAGAGCATGGGTATCGAGTTGATTCACATTGATGCCGGTGAAAGATTCTTTGCTGCGCTTGCTGGAATTACGGAACCAGAAGCAAAACGTAAAGCAATTGGTGAATTGTTTGTGCGTATTTTCGAAGAAAACACTGGTGGGCTGACCGATGCCAAGTTCTTGGTGCAAGGAACGTTGTATCCAGACATTGTTGAAAGTGGTGGGCATGATGGAACTGCTGCAGTCATCAAAAGCCATCACAATGTCGGTGGGCTTCCTGACGATATGACACTCAAGTTATGTGAACCACTGCGCGCGTTGTTTAAAGATGAAGTACGCAAAGTTGGTGTTGAAGTTGGTCTCAGTGACGACATCGTGTGGCGTCAACCGTTCCCCGGCCCTGGTCTTGGTGTGCGAATCATTGGTGAAGTTACGCCAGACAAAGTGGCAACACTGCAACATGCAGACGAAATTGTGTGTCACGAAATAAAGGTCGCTGGTCTCGAGCGGGAAATTTGGCAGGCCTTCGCGGTGCTTGCCGATATTCGCAGCGTTGGTGTCATGGGCGACGAGCGCACCTACGGCCGCCCCATCATCATTCGTGCCGTCACCAGCGACGATGCCATGACAGCAGACTGGGCGCGTTTGCCCTACGACCTTTTGGAAAAGATGTCGAGCCGCATCATCAATGAGGTGCCTGGCATCAACAGGGTGGTCTACGACGTCACGTCAAAGCCGCCTGGCACGATTGAGTGGGAATAACTCTCACAGGCTTAAATCCACTCCTGTAAGGCTGTGAGAGGGCGCCGTCAGACCATAACGTCACCCAAGTAGCCTTACAAGGTCATGTTTTCGACCCGTCACCACCGGGGGCCCTTTCGGTCCGTACTGGTCTCACTTCTTGCCGTTGGCATCTTGGGGGGCACGGTCATTTCCCCACGGATTGCCTCTGCCGACTCTGTCGACGACAAGCGCCGCCAGGTCGCCAATATCGCTGATCAGCTCGACAATCTGGCTGAGCAGATGGACGCTCTGGGTGAAGATTACGCCCAGTCTTTGACCGACCAGGCTGACCTTGCTGTTGAGATTGATAGAGCCCAGGCAGATGTTGCAGCAGCCGAAGCGCAACTATCACAAATGCGAGGCACGTTGTATATGTCGGCAGTTACGCAGTTCATGCATGGTGGTCGCAATTCAACATTGACAAACCTTTTCGCATCGTCTGGTGGAGTACAAGATGCATTACAGCGCAGTCAGCTGTTGTCAATTGCTATGAATCAAGGATCACTAACAACGGATTCACTTGATGCAACGGCCACCTCGCTCACAAAGAAAAAAGCTGAATTAGAAAAAAAGAGCAAACAAGCAATCAGTATCGGCGAGGTTGCAAATAAACGTTTGGGCGCTGCAGAGGCTTTGGCTGCCAGGTACGAAGAGTTGCAATCAACTGTTCAGGGAGACCTAGTTGATTTACTGCGTGAAGAACGTAATCGTCGCGAAGCGCAAGCACTGACTGATGCACAACGAGAAGCTGCTGGATACAGCAGTAAGTACGCATCAATTCAAAAGAAGTACGGCAATATTCCTAAGGTTTCGGCGCGTAGTCAATCTGCTATCAAAGCTGCCTTGTCGCAGCTTGGAGTTCCGTATCGGTATGGCATGAGTGCTCCGGGCAAAGCTTTTGATTGTTCAGGCCTGACTACGTATGCATGGGGTAAGGCTGGGGTTGGCTTGAAACGAAATTCACGTGCACAGTTCAATTCTCTACCTCGTATCCCGAAGGAACTGGCAATGCCTGGTGACCTCATCTTTACTGGGTCTCCCATTCACCATGTCGGTATTTATCTTGGCAACGGAACAATGGTGCACGCGCCACGTACTGGAGACGTTGTAAAGATTGGGCCAATTCGCTGGTGGAAAGTTGTTGGCGTCGTTCGTCCTGGTTGATTAGCGATACGGTCTATCTTCATGCAGGGGATCGATGAAGTCAAAGTAGAAGCGTGGTTGAACGCCAATATCGAAGGTGCGCAGGGTCCGTATACATACGATCTCATCGCTGGCGGGCGCAGCAACCTCACTTTCCATGTCACTGACTCTCATGGCAGACAAATGGTGTTGCGTCGTCCGCCAATGGGTCACGTATTGGCAACTGCTCATGACATGGCGCGTGAACACCGTATTATCTCTTCAGTTGGTAAGACCAATGTGCCCGTGCCACGCACGCTTGGTGTGTGTACCGATGAAGAAGTCAATGGCGCTCCTTTTTATGTGATGGCTTTTGTTGATGGGGTTGTACTTGATAGTCCAGACAAAGGGTTGTTATTGTCCGAAGAATTACGTACTACGGCAGCCGAGAATCTCATTGATGTGTTGGCTGATTTGCATGCAGTCGACATTGACGCTGTTGGTCTTGGTGACCTAGCGAAACGCGAAGGGTACGTTGAACGTCAGGTGAAGCGTTGGAGCACACAGTGGGCTAATTCAAAAACGCGTGAGTTACCAGCAGTTGAAGAAGTTGCACGTTTGTTGGCTGAAAACATTCCTGTGCAACACGGCGTATCTATTGCTCACGGTGATTATCGTTTTGGAAACTCTCTCATCAACATTTCAACGGGCAAGATTTCTGCAGTGCTCGACTGGGAATTGTGTACGCTCGGCGACCCATTGGCCGATCTCGGGTATATCGGTGTGTATTGGACTAACCCTGGAATGCCAGGGACGCGAACGAACGATCCGTCAGGACTGCCAGGTTTTCCAACATATGAACACTTAGTTGAACGCTACGCGAATCGCACAGGACGAGATGTGTCAAACGTTGGGTACTACAGAGCGTTTTCCAGTTTTCGCTTGGCAGTTATTTCCGAAGGTGTCTACGCGCGGTATCTACACGGCGCGATGGGTGATCAAGATATTGATCTTGAACCGATGAAATTGGGAACCGAAACTTTGGCAGAAGCTGCACTTGCAGCATTAACATGGAAGTAGTCATGGCTGTTTTAGAAGGTTGGGTCAAGGGTTCATTTACCTCTGCGTCATTGACACGCGATACGTATCGCAAGGGAACTGGGCCTGTTGTTATCGTCGTGCATGAAATTCCTGGCATAACCCCAGCAGTTGAACGTTTCGCAAACGACGTTGTCAATGCAGGGTTTACAGTTGTTATGCCAGATTTAGTTGGCACGCCTGGTCGTGAAGTGAGCGGAACTTATTTGGCGTCATCAATGTTAAAGATTTGTATTGCTAAAGAATTCACCACGTTAGCGCTTCAGAAAACATCACCAGTTATCTCATGGTTGCGTGCGTTGGCGCGGGCACTTCACAATGAAATTGGCGGCAAAGGTGTTGGAGCAGTTGGTATGTGCTTCTCAGGTGGATTCGCGCTTGGGATGATGGTGGACGACATCATGATTGCGCCAGTCCTGTCACAACCCTCGTTGCCGTTCGTTGTTGGCAAAGCTCGTGGTGCTGATCTCAACTTGTCTCCTGATGATGCTGCAGTAATCACTCAGCGCGCAGCAGACGGATGCCAAGTGCTTGGTTTGCGATTTACGCAAGACAAATTGGTGGGCGACCGGTTCGCTTCATTGCGCAACCTCATTGGTGATGCCTTTATCGCAGTAGAGATTCCATCACAGTCTCCGAAAGACCACAGTGTGCTTACGGAACAACGCGACGAAGACAGCGTGCAGCGTGTTCTTTCGTTCTTCAGTGAAAAACTGAAGTAGCTACTGCGGGCCGCCATCAACGGGCAGCATTGTTCCTGTTGTGTAACTGCTTGCATTGCTGGCTAAGTAAAGAGCAGCACCAACAATTTCGTGTGGCTCGCCACCACGCTGCAACATGTACCCAGTCTTCGCAGCCTTGTTGAAACGTTCCATGTCCCACGCCTTTGAGATGTCCGTCAAGAACGGTCCGGGAACAATGCAGTTCACTCGCACGTGTGGCGCGTATGTTCGCGCAAGTCCCATGGTCAAGTTGTTAACGGCAGCCTTTGCGGCCCCATAGATCACTTCGTTAGGAGATGGTCGTTGGCTTGCAATAGAAGACACATTGATGATGGAACCACCACGTACGATGCCATCTGGATTCTTAGTAGTCATATGAGTTCCGATGAGTGCGGATAAACGAAAGGGTCCCTTCAAGTTCACGCCAAGAACTTTGTCATATAAATCTTCTGTGACTTCCACGAGAGATGAATACAACGGCGACATGCCTGCGTTGTTGACAAGAATGTCAATGTGTCCAAACTCTGCAATTGCAGTGGTGGCTAACATTTCTGCATCCGACCACGATGCTGCGTGGTAACCGACTGCAAGCGCACGTGGACCTAATGCACGAACCTCGTTTGCAACTGTTTCGCAATTTTCAACTTTGCGGCTCGCAACAACGATGTTTGCTCCACGCTCTGCGAATGCCAATGCCATCTCGCGACCAAGGCCACGACTGCCACCGGTGATGATGGCGGTCTTGCCCTCTAATGAAAAAAGATCTGTCATGTTGCTACCTTTGCTGAATACTCAGGATGTTTGAATGACGCAACGCTACGTCGCACATCAGCATTGGCCGATATCAGAAGGTGGCGGGCTAGTAGTCCCTTTGCGGCCTTGGCGTTGTGGCCACCCACCACAGCCCCTGAATGTGACACAAGGTCAACGCGGACAACGTTGGCAAGGTGATCCCAAGTGATGGCAGCTTTGTGTTCGTTTGGCAATAGATCCACTACAACTTTCTTCTTTGCAACAGCAACTAGTGCATCGGTGATCACTTCATTCCAGAATTTAGACATCGTGCCAAACGGAGCAAGACGTGCACCCATTTTCAATCGATAGTCGGGGACCTGGTCATCAGCACGTACAAGACCGAGCAACCCAGATGGAACAATGATGCGTTTTATGAATGCGTTGCGCTGCGGTGCGGTGAGAGATGCAAGATCCAGGTGATCCCACACGACTCCGGTGTATCGCTGCCATGCAGGAAGACATGGCGCACCAATT
>SHUR01000059.1 GCA_009694565.1 Ilumatobacteraceae bacterium
ACGGTATGAGAACGCTCTACCACCTCATTCTGAAAGGTGGCATCGGTGACGTCTAGGGACATAGGGGCACGATACAGGTAGTTTTTGTGGTGTGACTCTTCCACATGGCCTCAGCAGCAACGTCGAGGGTTGGCTCGTAGCCAACATCAACGGAGCCACCGCTCCGTTTGCCTACACACAAATCGCAGGAGGGCATTCGAATCTGACGTTCAAAGTTGATGACGCGGCAGGCCATTCCTATGTATTGCGCCGTCCGCCTCTTGGCCATCGTCTCGCCAGTGCTCATGACATGGGTCGCGAACATCGCATCATTGCCGGCCTTGCACATAGCAATGTCCCCGTGGCAACTGCACGAGGTTTATGCACCGACGAAGCCGTAAACGAACTCCCGTTTTATGTCATGGACTTTGTTGACGGACACGTTGTACGCGACAAAGCGACAGCCGAAACACTTCTTGGGCCTGATGGTTGCAAGCGAGCAAGCGAATCAATCGTTGACACCATGGCTGCAATTCATGCAGTTGATGTGAAGAGTGTCGGACTAGATGACCTTGGCCGCCACGAGGGATACATTGCACGTCAACTCAAGCGCTGGCACGGCAACATCGTGGAACAACGCACACGCGAACTTCCATTAGTCGACAGTGTGTTCGAAGAGCTCATGTCGCGTATTCCAGAACAAGCATCTACCACCATTGTTCATGGCGACTATCGCCTTGACAACTGCATGGTCGATGCAAAAGGCAATGTGATTGCTGTTCTTGACTGGGAAATTTGCACATTGGGTGACCCTATGGCTGACCTTGGACTTCTCATGGCCTATTGGACCGGACCAAACGATGATGCAAGTGCGTGGTCAAATTCTGTGTGCACTGCTAATGGCTTTTTAGATCGTGCCGACCTGGCTCGTCGTTACGCAGAAACATCAGGACGTGACATTTCCCAACTTGATTACTACGTCGCATTCGCCTATTGGAAACTGGCATGCATTATCGAAGGTGTCTACGCTCGCTACCTCGGTGGCGCATTGGGCGACCGTGACCCTGCCGAACTTGAACCATTCAAAGTTCAGGTTGAGGGTGCAACCCAAAAGGCTGTGCAAATGCTCGAGAGAATGACATGACGCAATCCGGAGCATCGCCGTACACCGTGCATGGTGAACTACCCCTTCTTGATTCACCAACGCTCATCATCATGATGTCAGGATGGATAGATGCAAGCGGGGCCGCTGCTGGCGCAATGCAGCACCTTGTCAACGCAACTGCATCACGTGACCTGATTCATTTCGATGGAGACACGTTTGTTGACTATCGCGCACGTCGGCCGTTGATGGAATTACGCGAAGGTGTCAATACTCGCATCGTGTGGTCAGTACCTGAAATGCGAGTCGGCACGGACGACGATGGTCGTGATGTGTTGTTGCTCACCGGACCAGAGCCAGATATGGCATGGCGACATTTCGCAAACACTGTCGCCACTCTTGCAACGCAACTAGGTGTAAAAACCGCAATTGGCATGGGTGCATATCCATTTGGCGCTCCGCACACTCGGCCAGTTGGTTTGTCTGCCACATCACCCGACCCCGCTGTTGCAGAACGACTTTCTCTCACACGTAGCACTGTTGATGTACCAGCCGGAGTTGAAGCAATCCTTGAGCACTCCCTAACCGACGCTGGCATCACCGCCATCGGCCTGTGGGCTCAGATACCGCATTACGTTGCCACTATGGCCTATCCCGCTGCCAGCGCCGCCTTGGTTGAGGCAGCATGTCTTGAGGCTGGGCTCACCATCGACACATCGGCATTGCGCAAAGAATCTGGCGTTCAACGCGAACGACTTGACCAATTGGTGGCGGGTAATCCTGAACATGCAGAGATGCTCGGGAAACTTGAAATTGCCTACGATGCAGAACACGGCTCATTCGGTTCAATGAAGCCAGACGATACTGCAATCCCTACAGTTGATGAAATAGCAGCGCAAGTTGAGCAGTTCTTGCGCGATCAACAAACAGGAGGTTGACCATGAAGGTTGATGGCGGAATCGGATCAAATCTTTCACAAGTCCCACAGAGCGCAAAAGAAGTTGAAGCAGCCGGGTACTCGGGTGCATGGACTGCTGAAACATCGCACGACCCATTTTTTCCACTGCTCCTTGCTGCAGAACACACAACAACTCTTGAAATCGGAACATCGATTGCAGTTGCATTTGCACGTAACCCAATGACACTTGCCAACATCGGTTGGGATCTGCAGAGCTACTCAAAGGGACGCTTTATGATGGGCCTTGGTAGCCAGATCAAGCCACATATTGAAAAGCGTTTCTCAATGGAATGGAGCCACCCAGCTGCTCGTATGCGCGAAATGATTTTGGCCATGCGCGCCATCTGGGACACATGGCAAAACGGAACAAAACTTGATTTTCGTGGCGACTTCTATACCCACACATTGATGACCCCATTCTTCGCTCCGGACCCTTCAGAGATGGCCCCATACGGACCACCAAAGATTTTCCTCGCAGGCGTCGGTGAAATGATGACTGAAGTTGCAGGCGAGGTATGCGACGGATTTTTGTGTCACGGTTTCACCACCGAACGCTACTTGCGTGAAGTCACTTTGCCCGCGCTTGCACGCGGTCGCGCAAAAGCAGGCAAGACAATGGAAGGTTTTGAGATTGTCGGACCAAGCTTCGTTGTGACTGGTACAAACGAAAAAGAAATGGAAGCAGCAGCTGCTGGTACTCGCCAACAGATTGCGTTCTACGGTTCTACACCGGCCTACAAGGGCGTTTTGGAACTTCACGGATGGGACGGCCTACAGGACGAACTTAATGGCTTGTCAAAGCAGGGCAAGTGGGTCGACATGGGAACTCTCATCACCGACGAGATCCTCAACACATTTGCAGTTGTTGCTGAACCAGAGCGCGTTGCGCCTGAACTTATCTCGCGTTACGGCGATGTCATCGACCGTCTTAGTTTCTATGCACCATACAAGGCAGACCCAACACGTTGGCTGCCAGTCATTGATGCGTTGAAGAAGGCTTAAGCGCCCAAACCAACCAGCCAGCTCTGCACATTGATGCCGAGTTTCTCTATGTCGTAACCACCTTCTTGCAGAACTACTGCAGGAAGACCCAATTGTTTCACTAATTCACCACATCGACGAAAGCCGTCCGTGGTGACTGACAAGTCACAAATAGGGTCAGTGATGAAGGTGTCAAGGCCCAATGACACCACAATCATTTCTGCACCGAATGCATGAATCTTGTTAAGCACATCAGAAAGAGCATTGACATACACATCATCACCTGTGCGAGCAGCGAACGGGATATTGATATTGCTTCCTCTACCCTTGCCAGCACCAACTTCATCTGCATAACCAATGGTGTACGGGTACGCACGAGTTGGGTCTCCGTGAAGCGATACATACATCACATCATCGCGATCATAGAAAATCTCTTGTGTGCCGTTGCCGTGGTGATAATCGACATCAAGTACAACCACTTTGACGCCGCGCGTGCTTGCAACATGATGAGCAACAATTGCCGCATTGTTAAAAAAGCAATATCCGCCATACAGCGAGGTTGTGGCGTGGTGCCCTGGAGGCCTGCACAAACCGTATGCCGATTTCTCACCATCGAGTACCAATTGCATCGCAGTCATTGCAGTATCAACTGCACCGCGGGCAGCTTCGTATGTTCCTTCAGTCAGTGGAGTTGTTGTTTCGAAACACCACCAGCCAAGCCGACCACTAATTGACGCCGGCTCTTCGCCCAGCGACATCTTGTTCCGTAACGCTTGGCTATAGAACACTTCGGGAGTCACTTCACGGCTCGGACCAATGGCATCTTGGTATTCCTTCCATGCTGTTGTGAGAAATCGTTCAAGCCCTGAGTCGTGAACAGCATTAATGGGGTCAATTCCCCATTGCGTTGGCAAATGTAAATCAAAACGAGAGTCGGCTGACAACACTTCGCGAATGATTTCACCGCGACCAATGTGTTCGAATGGTGAATGAACGGTTCCCTTCTCAATCTCGGTGTGCGGGTCATGCAAAAGGTGCGCTGGGGTATAAACGACTTTCATGCCGACAACACTAGAAGACTGTCAGTCGAAACTTGGACGCGCACGGAGTGAGCGCTTGAGTTCTGCCATACCTGAGGCAGTTGCAATGGTTTCGATGGCATCCCATAACTTCGTGGCTTCTTCGCCTCGCGGAATGGTGGAGATGACGGGACCAAAAAATGATGATTCTTTCAGTCCACCAGGGTTGAAAGTAATGATGGGAGTGCCAACATCTTTGCCAGCACGTTCAAGAGCAATTGCAGTCTCGTCAGCAATGAGGCGATCAAAAGATTCATCATGCACTGCTGATGCCCAATCAACTGGTAATCCTGCTTCGGCAAGCAACCCTGCAATGTGTCCTTCAATGTCTGCAACAAAGAGTTCGCGTTCTTGCCTGTTGTGCAAGCTAGTACCGAGCGCCGTGTAGACCTTTCCAACTGCGTCATTGCCGGCGACGGAACGAGCCTTGCCTGCAACACGCAACCCTGAAGTTCCTGCAGCATGCACGTCTTTATATCCGGCAGGCATCGCTGCATAATCCATCTTGTCTTGATTCAAGATCTTGAGAGAAATGAACTTCCACGAAACGGTGTAGCCACGAAGTTCTTGCACTTCAACAACCCAACGAGACGTGATCCATGCCCACGGGCACACTGGGTCAAAGAAAAAATCAAGGTCAGCCATAGCTAGACCCTAGCGATTTCGCGTTCTTCGAATGTTTCAATGAGATCGCCAGGCTTCAAATCTTGGAAGTCGGACAAGCCAATTCCGCATTCAAAGCCTTCACGGACTTCACGGACATCGTCCTTGAAGCGTCGAAGAGACTGAATGGATCCCTTCCAGATGATTGTTCCGTCGCGAAGGAAGCGCACCTTGGTACCGCGAGTAATGACTCCGGTACGGATGAAACAACCTGCGATAGCACCAAGTTTTGGAACGCGGAAGATTTCGCGCACTTCTGCTTCACCAGTGACCACTTCTTCAAACTCAGGAGCCAACAGACCGAGCATTGCGCGTTCCATATCTTCAAGAAGTTTGTAAATGATTTCGTAAGTACGAATCTCTACTTTTTCAATTTCTGCGAGGTCACGAGACTTGCGGTCAGGGCGAACGTTGAAACCAATCAGAGTGGCGTTGGTGGTGGCAGCAAGAGTGATGTCGTTTTCGGTAATACCTCCAACGCCGCGGTGCACAAATGCCACCTTGACTTCAGGACGCTCGAGCTTGCGCAGACTTTCAGACACTGCTTCGAGTGAACCTTGAACGTCTGCTTTGATAACCAGGTTCAGCGTTGCGGTTTCACCAGCCTGAATTTGGCTGAAAATATCTTCGAGTTTGACTCCGCCTTGAACACGTGAATCTCCGCGCTGGCTGAGAACGCGACGTGAATGTCCACGAGCATCACCGACAACTCGAGCCGTCTTTTCATCGGGTGCTGAACGGAATTCATCACCAGCCTGAGGTACTGATGACAAACCGAGTACTTGCACTGGAGTTGATGGTCCGGCTTCTTTGATTTGCTCACCGCGCTCGTTGATTAGTGCACGTACCTTGCCCCAGGCGGCACCTGCCACAATGGGATCGCCAACTTTAAGTGTTCCTTTGTCAACCAGAACGGTTGCAACAGGTCCACGACCAATGTCAAGATTTGCTTCAAGAACAACTCCCTTTGCGCGCCCCGTGTGGTTTGCGGTGAGTTCTTCGAGTTCCGCAATAACTGTGAGTTGCTCAAGAAGGTCGTCAATGCCGAGGTTCTGCTGCGCAGACATTTCCACAACGATGGTGTCACCACCCCATGCTTCTGGAACCAATTCGTATTCAGCCAATTGAGTAAGAACGCGCTGAGGATCAGCATTGTCTTTATCAATTTTATTTACTGCAACAATGATGGGAACATCAGCTGCTTTTGCATGGTTGATGGCTTCGATGGTTTGCGGCATGACACCGTCGTCAGCTGCAACAACGAGAACCACAATGTCAGTGACTTGTGCTCCGCGCATACGCATCTTTGAGAAAGCAGCGTGACCTGGAGTGTCAATAAAAGTGACTTTCTTGCCATCTTTTTCAACTTGGTACGCACCGATGTGCTGAGTGATTCCACCCGCTTCACCGGCGACAACATTTGCTGAACGAATACGGTCGAGCAGTGTTGTTTTACCGTGATCAACGTGGCCCATGACCGTAATGACAGGAGGACGTGGCTGCTGCATTGACTCGTCGTCATCGTCTGAGTCATCGAACAATGCTTGTAGTTCTGTTTCTTGCTGTTGACCTGGATCAACGAGCAGAATTTCTGCACCAACTTCAAGAGCAAAAAGCTCCATCTGTTCATCGCCAAGGCTCATGGTGGCTGTCACCATTTCGCCGTGTTCTAATAAGTAGCGAACGACATCAGCCGGTGTGCGGTTTAGCTTTGGCGCAAACTCTTGTGCCGATGCGCCGCGCTCGATGATGATGGTGCCTTCAGGGACGGGAGCATTGCTATTTGAATAGCTAGTGAATTGCGGCTGCAGTTCATCAAACTCTGCCCTGCGACGTGCACGAGACTTCTTGCGAGGTGCACGACGCTGACCGTTATTACGTGGACCGCCAGGACCGCCACCAGGACGTGCGCCACCAGGACCACCAGGTCCGCCAGGGCCGCCTGCGCCAGGACCACCAGGACGTGCGCCACCAGGACCACCAGGTCCGCCAGTACGAGGAGCAAAACCAGTGCGAGGACCACCAGGACCACCAGGTCCGCCAGGTCCGCCGGGTCCGCCAGTACGAGGACCACCTGGTCCACCTGTACGAGGACCACCAGGACCACCAGGTCCAGGACGACTGCCAGGGCCAGGACGAAATCCTGCTCCACCGGGCCCGGGGCGTGTGCCACCAGGACCAGGACGGAAACCAGGACGAGAATCACTTGGAGCCACACGGCCACCTGGAGGAGGAGGAATGGGACGACCCGTTGCTGACGTTGGGCCTGGAGGAGGAGGAATGGGTCGGGCACCAGGGGCACCAGGACCACGAGGCGGCATGCCGGTTGGTGGCATACCAGGAGGAGTTGACCGAGTCGACGGCGCAGGTCGCGCTGACGGCATGGGGTTGATTGGAGGACGAGGAATTGAACTTGTCGGGCTTGGACGACCACTTGAGATCACACGTGATTCGCCGGTTGGAGTTTCGGCAACGGGTGCAGGCGCTGTAACGGCTGTAGCAGCAGGTGTCTCGACAACAGGAGCAGGAGTTTCAACTGCTGGCGCAGGGGGTTCAACAATTGTTACCGGTGCAGGCGCATCTACAACGGGAGTTGGTGCTTCAACTGCAGGTGCTGCTTCTACTTTTACTGCAGCAGCTTTTTTTGCGGCCACCTTTTTAGCGGGGGCCTTCTTGACAGGAGCAGGTGTGCTTCCGTCTTCAGCATCTACTTTCTTTACAGCAGCCTTTTTGGCAGCCTTTTCTTCTTCAGGTTGAACATCACGTTTCAACCCGTCCTTGACGGCCTTTCGACGAACACGGTCAGCTTGCGCTTCTTCCATCGAGGACGACACGCCCTTGACGTCGATGCCCATCGTCTTTGAAAGGTCGAGCGCTTCTTTGTTCGTGAGGCCGAGCTCTTTTGCGAGCTCGGCGATTCGGATCTTCTTGACTGGCAAGGGTTAGGCCTCCGTACTTTCGGCTGTCTCTGACTTGCTGCCTGCCCATTCTTGTTCACTAACGACAGAGCCATCGGTGTTGTGGAATTGCATTTCGCCAGTTTCGTCGTTCTTGCGCCATTCGCCCTCTGCGTATTCAGTTTTACGCGGTGATTGACGAGGTTCAAAAATGCCGTTTGATTCGTTGACTGCTTGTGTTTCTGACTTGATGTCAATACGAACACCAGTAAGACGAGCTGCAAGACGAGCGTTTTGCCCTTCTTTTCCAATTGCCAAAGACAACTGGAAGTCAGGAACGATGACATCTGCTTGTGTCGAATCTTCGCTGAGACGAACTTCAGTTACTTTCGCTGGTGACAGAGCCTTTGAAACGAAATCATGAAGATCTTCCGAGTAAGAAACGATGTCGATTTTTTCGCCGCGAAGTTCGTTCACGACCATGCGCACGCGTCCACCGCGAGCACCAACACATGCGCCCACTGGGTCTACGTTTGGATCGTTAGAAAGAACTGCAATCTTTGTGCGGTGGCCAGGCTCACGAGCACATGACTTGATTTCGACAACTCCATCAGCAATTTCAGGCACTTCTAGTTCAAATAAACGCTTGATAAGGCCTGGATGGGTGCGGCTCACAACTATCTGTGGACCCTTTGCAGTTTTGCGTACTTCAACGATGTACGCCTTCAGACGTGCACCAGTTTCTGGACGCTCGTACGGCACTTGCTCTGCTTGTGGCAAGAGTGCCTCCACTTTGCCAAGGTCGAGCAATGCATAGCGGCCATCTGACTGCTGAATGATTCCGGTAACAAGGTCGCCTTCGCGGTTTGCATACTCTTCGAACTTACGATCACGTTCTACTTCGCGGATTCTCTGGCTCATGACTTGCTTGAATGTTGCGGCAGCAATGCGACCGAGTTCATGCTTGTTTGGAGTGTCATCGCGCTCGTTTACCCAGTTGCCGTCTTCATCGACGTCATAGGCGGTGAACTTCATGTCGAGATTCTCTGGGTTCACCTCAACGATTACTTCATCGGCAGCATTTGGCCGCTTCTTGTACGCAGTGGCGAGAGCCTCTACTAATACCTGCAACAAAGCATCAATACTGATGCCGTGATGTTCTGCGAGCAGACGAACTGCATCGGACATATCTAGGTTGCTCATTATGTGTTGACCTCCTGATTGTTGGTGGATACAGATTGGGTAGCAGCATTGCGCTTTGCAGCGCGTGCCTCTGGAGAGTTCGGTTTGGCTTGGGTCTCCCATACGAAAACTGTTTTTGCCTTTTCGATGAGGGATAGTGGAATTTCGACTGTGTCAGAAGAATTTTCTATGCGAACACTTGCCGTTGTGGAAGTAGCACCGATGAGTGCGCCAGCAAAACGGCGGCGTCCATCAAGTTCTGCAACGAGGCGAATAGTGACGTTCTTTCCGACTTCGCGTTGGAAGTGGTGGGGGGTTCGCAGGGTGCGCTCGAGGCCTGGGCTCGTGACTTCAAGCGTGAATCGGCCAGGCACGACATCATCATGTTCGAGTTCGCGGCCGAGAAGGCGCGTGACGAGAGAGATCTGGTCGACATCAACGCCTGACTCTTGGCCAGTCGGGGTATCGATGGTGACACGCAGAATGCCGCCAGCAAATTCAAGGTCGTAGAGCTCAAGGGAAAGGTCGGCCAAAATAGGAGCAACCATGGCTGTCACTGCTTCTACGACATTGATCGACATATGACTCACCTCTCCCGCCAAAAACTTGGCTCTAACAGAACAAAAGGCACGGGGGTAAGCCCGTGCCTCAGGTTCACCGAACTTCAAAGGACGGGGACAATCATA
>SHUR01000060.1 GCA_009694565.1 Ilumatobacteraceae bacterium
GCAGCAATCAGCCTTTTGGATGAGATCCCTTCTCCAACAGAAGAGCAAGTTCGTATTGGTCTTGAAGGCAACCTGTGCCGCTGCACCGGTTATCACAACATCGTCAAGTCGGTGCTCGCATGCGCCAACAACAAGTAAGTCGGAGACACTCATGATTCCTGCACCATTCGATTACAAGCGCGCATCATCTGCCGCTGAAGCAATCTCACTTGTCGGTGAGTACGGCGAGGACGCAAAGTTTCTTGCAGGTGGCCACAGTCTGTTACCACTGATGAAGTTGCGCCTTGCACAACCAGCAGTACTTATTGACATTGCTCGTATTGAAGACTTGTCATATATCCGCGATGCGGGCGACCACATCTCAATTGGCGCAATGACACGCCACATGGATGTTGAAAAATCACCAATCCTTGCCGAGCATGCTCCCCTGCTGTCCTTTGCAGCAAGCCATGTTGGTGACCCACAGGTACGCCATCGCGGCACCATCGGTGGTTCTATTGCGCACGCAGACTCGGCATCTGACTTGCCTGCAACAACATTGGCACTCGGTGCAACATATGTGGTGCAAGGTCCGAACGGCACACGTGAAATTGCAGCTGCAGATTTTTACGTAGGTTTCCTTGAATCAGCTCTTGCACCTGACGAAATACTCACGGAGATTCGCGTTCCAAAAATGAACGGCGCAACGTGGGGCTTTCAGAAGTTCAACCGCCGTGCTCAAGACTGGGCAATTGTCGGAGTCGCTGCATGGAAACGCGGCACAGAGTCTGGCGTAGGCCTTGTCAACATGGGATCAGTTCCCGTATTGGCAACGAGCGTTGCAAATGCAATTGCAAGTGGTGCCAGTATCAGCGATGCAGCAAAACTTGCTGGCGCCGAAGCAGAACCCCAATCAGACCTCAATGCAAGTGCGCAATATCGCGTTCACCTCGCAGAGGTCTTGGTGCGCAGAGCACTCGAGTCGACCAGCAAATAGAAATTCCTCATGAAAGCAGCCGAGAATTTCCTCGGTGTGCTTCGCACGTATCTTCTGCTGATATACGTCGCAGTGTTTCTCTCGAGCATTGTTGTTTACGGCATCCCTGTTGATCGCATCGCAGTCCTTCTCTGGATGCTTGGGTCATTCGGCTGCGCCTCCCTTGGTCGTTCTCGCGAACAAGTCATTCAAATGCTGCGCGACTGGGCACTACTTGTCATCATCTATATGGCATATGACTACAGCCGCGGCACGGCCGACCAATGGGGTATCGGTGTTAATTACACAGCATTACGAGATCTCGACAGTCTGATTACCTTTGGTCGCGAACCAATTTCAGGAATGCAGCGACGCTTTTATACGGCCAACAACGTGAAGTGGTACGACGTCGTGGGTTCCATTGTTTACATGACACATTTTGTATTTCCGGTGTTGCCACTTGTCTTACTGCGGCTTCGAAATCGGACTTCGTGGCTGCACTACGTACGCCGATTCACACTCACTCTCGGCATCTCTGTTTTTATTTTCATCATCTTCCCGGCAGCTCCGCCATGGATGGCTTCACAAAAGGGATACTTGCCCCCCATAGATCGCATAACAGGCCGCGGCTGGTGGGAATTGCACTTAAAGACTGTGTCGAAAACGCTTGATCGCGGAGTAGGAGTATTAAACGCAGTTGCCCCCATGCCGTCTCTGCATGCAGGCATGGCCTTATTGGTCGCTCTGTGGTTCTCACGCAATTGCCGACTATGGATTCGCATTGTCGCACTTGCCCACCCCATCGCAATGTTGACAGCGCTCGTGTATTTTGGCGAGCACTACATCATTGATGGCATAGCAGGCTGGGCGATTGTTCTTCTCGCGTGGTTCATCGCCAACAAGTGGGAAGAACGCACAGCGCTGCAGAGTCTTAACTCTCGAATTGAATAACAGCGCGGTTCGCTACGTACGGACCGAATAATTCAGCTCGAATTCTGTTGTGTTCATCGGCGGTGTCATATGCATGCCATGCCGCAACATCTTCAAACACTGCTGACACTGCAAAGTCAGCTGCGGTAGATGTATGCCCAGCATTTGGCCCACAGTTGTAGGACACCAGGCCATCAAGAGTTGCTGCATACTTGCGCAATTCATTAGCGGCGATTGCCTGATGTCCGACAGGAACTTTGTCGTTCCATGTAAATAACACGATGTGATGAAGCATGAAATCAACCTATAACAATCCGGCGTAGGAGCCGCCATCGATATGTAGTTGTACTCCGGTCATGAATTTTGCAGAATCGCTACACATAAATGCACCGATGCGACCAAAGTCATCAGCGTCACCCATGATGCCGGCAGGAATGCCCATCGCTTTGACATCTGGATTTGACCCGTACAACTGCGTGATGCGATCCGTGGCATGCGTTCCTGGCTGAATGGAATTAACAGTGACGCCGTCGCCAGCAACTTCACGCGCAAGAGTCTTCAAGAAACCAGTGACACCAGCTCGAGCTGTATTCGACAAGATCAGATTGTTCATTGGCTGGCGCACCGCAATTGATGTGATGGCGAGCACACGACCCCAGCCACGTTCACGCATCGGCGGAACTGCCACCTGACACATTGCTACAACACTCAGTAAGTTCTTTTGCAGTGCCTCCAAATATTGCGCTTCGGGAGTCTGGGCAAAACCACCCGGAGGTGGACCGCCACCATTTGCGACAAGAATGTCAACAGATCCGAGCATTGCAATCGCGCGTTCAGCAAACTCTCGTCCGCCAACATCAGTAGAAACATCACAGACGAAGCCGGTGGCCCCATGTCCAATTTCGCTGAGAGCCTTCTCTAAGCGATTCTCATCACGGCCGCACACAAGGACGCGCACTCCGTCAGCGGCAAGCGCCTTGGCGGTGCCAAGCCCCAATCCGGCAGTTCCTGCAGCTACTGCTGCTGTTTTCCCCGTTAGTCCCAGATCCATACGCCCACAGTAGCCATGCACCTCAGGTAGCCTGACTATCACAAGGTGGTGAAACCATGGACGAGCGTCATCTCGACGCGATCGCCGACGCAGATACATATCCCTACTGGTATGAAGACGTAGACGAACCCGATTCGAACCCCACACTGGTCCGCACCGAAAGCTGCGACCTCTGCATTATTGGCGGCGGCTACACAGGCCTCTGGACCGCCATTCTCGCCAAAGAACGCGACCCATCGCGCGATGTCATTCTCATTGAAGCCCACGAAGTGGGTTCTGCTGCGAGCGGTCGTAATGGTGGGTTCGTTGATGCATCCCTAACTCACGGCATTGCAAATGCGCAAGCACGATTCCCCGACGAAGTGTCAGTGCTTGAAGAACTTGGCCTCACGAACCTCAACGACATTGAAGCTGCAATCAAGAAATACAACATTGATTGTGACTGGGAACGCACAGGTTCAATCGATGTAGCGATGACAACGCACCCCACGTCGTATCTCGATGAACTCCGTGACGATTATGCACACCTTCGCAAACTAGGACAGAAAGTTGAATGGCTTGATCGCGATGCAATGCAAGAACAAGTTCATTCGCCTCTGTACACCGGTGGTTTATGGCGTCGCGATACTGCCGCCCTTGTTGACCCTGCGCGATTGGTATGGGGATTAAAGGCCACTGCCGAATCATTAGGCGTTCGTATTTATGAAGATTCAAAGGCGTTATCCATGGAACGCGACGGAGTGGGTGTGCTTGTCACAACTCCACTAGGTCGTATTCGTGCGGGCAAGGTTGCACTTGCAACTAACGCATTCAAACCAATCTTGAAGCGCCTTGGTAACTATGTAGCCCCGGTCTATGACTACTGCATGGTCACAGAGCCACTCACGCAATCGCAACTTGATTCCATCGGTTGGAAGAATCGCCAAGGTCTCAGCGACATCCCGAATCAGTTTCACTATTACCGACTCACTGAAGACAATCGCATCTTGTGGGGCGGATATGACGCTGTGTATTTCTTTGCAGGCAAAGTACGTCAAGAAAATGAGTCACGTCCAGAATCTTGGGCGCTCTTGTCAAAGCATTTCTTCGAGACGTTTCCACAACTAGAAGGTGTGCGCTTTTCCCATATGTGGGGAGGGGTCATTGATACATGTAGTCGTTACTGCGTGTTTTGGGGTAAAGCAATGGGAGGTCGCGTGTCATACGCACTTGGCTACACCGGGCTTGGTGTCGCCGCATCTCGATTCGGAGCCGAAGTCATGCTCGACCTCATCGATGGACGACGCACTCGAGCAACAGCAACGGAATTTGTCCGCACAAAACCTGTGCCATTTCCACCAGAACCATTTCGGTTTATTGGCATTCAAGCCACTCGATGGTCTCTTGATCATGAAGACAAGACTGGAACACGCAATATGTGGCTGCGCACCCTTGACCGATTCGGTCTCGGATGGGACTCATAGGGCTCTATCCCCTACGCTCTAGACGTGTCCTACGAGCCAAAAACTACTCAAGAAGTCGCTGACGGGCTTGCCGCACACGGATACTTGGCCGACGAAGGTCTTGTTACTGCCGTCTTTCTTGCCCTTACGTTGCACCGCCCCCTCTTTCTTGAAGGCGAAGCAGGTGTTGGCAAAACTGAATTAGCAAAGAGTATTGCTCGTTGGCAGAACGCCGAACTGATTCGTTTGCAGTGCTACGAAGGAATCGATGCTGCACAAGCCGTGTACGACTGGGATTACTCGCGACAGTTGTTGCACTTGCGCGCAGCTGAAGCGTCCGGCGAAGCAGCACAATTTGGCACTGCAGAACTAGAAGGACAATTGTACGACGAACGGTTCTTGTTGAAGCGCGCCCTTCTACGTGCAATCGATCACGGACACGCCACTCCTCCCGTGCTGCTCATCGACGAAATCGACCGTGCCGACGACGAGTTCGAGGCGTACCTCTTAGAGGTGTTGTCAGATTTTCAAGTCACAGTTCCCGAAATCGGAACATTTCGCACTGACAACCCACCCATTGTGATTCTCACCTCGAACCGCACCCGTGATGTTCACGATGCATTAAAGCGTCGTTGTCTATACCACTGGGTCGAACATCCATCGTTTGATCGCGAAGTCCAAATTGTGCGCATGCGCGTTCCAGAAGCAAGCGAAGTTCTTGCTCGTCAGGTTGCAGGTGCAGTCGAAGCATTGCGTGCCATCAACCTGTACAAGCCACCTGGAGTTGCAGAAACAATTGACTGGGCGGCTGCACTTGGCCGACTCGGTATCACAGAAATTGATGAAACAGTTCTCGACCGCACACTCAGCACGGTGCTGAAATATCGCGAAGATCACAGTCGCGTGCGTGATCACGGAATCGCTGGCGTTGTACAACAGGCATTCGACCGTGGCCTCCTTCACGGTTGAGTCAAACCCTGACCGACTGGCAGTCGGATTCGCGCGCATTCTTCGTCGTCTCGACATCGCAACACCACTTGATTCTGTTTTGACATTCATCAACGCCTTGTCATTGGTTGGGATCAATGACCGCCACTCTGTGTACTGGGCTGGTCGCACCACATTGGTGCGTCGTCCAGAAGATATCGCAATGTTTGATAAGGCATTCAATGTTTTCTGGGAACATCGTGAATCAGTAGAAGCTGATGAAGAAGAACAACTGAAGGTCACTCTTGCGTTGGACACCGAAGATGAAGGTAGTGCAGATGGAAACGCTGACGCATCAGACGACCCCACCATCACATTGCGATTCTCTGGCGTTGAGACATTGCGTGACAAAGATTTTGCTGACTACTCAAATGACGAGATGCAACAAGCCCAACTCTTCATGCAATCGCTGCGCATGGCTGGCCCACCTCGCCCTTCACTGCGCATGAAGCCAACACGTTCACACGGAAGGCGCCCTGATATGCGTGCAACTGTGCGGGCATCTCTTGCTGCAAGTGGTGAACCAGTGCGACGTCATTGGATAGAACAAGGTGACAAGCCACGACGCATTGTTTTTCTTCTCGACATCAGTGGCTCAATGGAGCCGTACGCGCGGGCACTTGTTCGATTTGTTCACGCGGGTGTCGCGGGTCGCCAACGTGTAGAGGCGTTCACATTAGGCACTCGGCTCACCCGCGTCACGCGAGAACTATCTTCAAAAGATCCTGATCGCGCTCTACGCGCTGCAGGAGAAAATGTCCGCGACTGGAGCGGCGGAACGCGACTCGGTGAGACATTGCGATTATTTAATAATGAATGGGGCGTTCGTGGCATGGCCCGTGGAGCAATCGTTGTTGTTCTGTCAGATGGTTGGGATCGCGGAGACCCCATCGTGTTAGCAGAGCAAATGGAACGCCTTCATCGTGTCGCATTTCGCATTGTGTGGGTGAACCCACTGAAAGTCACGCCAGGATATGCCCCGCTCGCCCGAGGAATGGCAGCTGCTCTGCCATATGTTGATGACTTCGTGGAGGGACATTCTCTTGATGCCCTCGAGCAACTCACTAAGGTTATTAACCATGCGTGAACTTCTTACCGATATCGATCGCTGGCAATCCGACGGTAAACGAGTTGCCATCGCACGTGTTGTTGACATTGAGGGCTCTGGGCCGCGCGGTGCGGGCGCAGCAATGGCTGTCAACCAAGACGGCGAAGTCAGCGGGTCTGTCAGTGGTGGGTGCGTGGAAAGCGCTGTCGTCTCAGAAGCGTTGGCAATTCTTTCTGGCGAGCAGCAGAGTCGCGTTGTTACTTTTGGTTATTCAGATGACGAAGCGTTCGCTGTCGGCCTCACATGCGGCGGCATCATTCACCTCTTCATTCAGCCACTCGAATGGTGAGCATGAATTCGTACCAAACTTTTTCAGCACATGTTCGCGATAACTCACCTGTCGCATTAGTCACTGTTATCGAAGGCCCGCATATTGGCGCAACTATGGTCGTCACGCCTTCTGGCATTGTTGGCGGCTCGCTTGGTAATGCAGACATCGATCGAATCGTGGCACGTGATGCCCTAGGCGAACTAGAGGCAGGACGAACCTTGGTACGTCATTACGGACCCCACGGGGAATCGACACCAGAAGATCTCATTGATACAGAGACAGTACGAATTTTTATTGAGAGTTTTTCTCCACCACCACTCATGTGGATCTTTGGTGCAGTTGATTTCACAGCAGCATTGGCACGCGTTGCAAAAGTTCTTGGCTACCACGTCACGGTATGTGATGCGCGTGAAGTATTTGCAACACGCCGTCGTTTTCCCATGGCCGATGAGGTCAAAGTCACATGGCCAACCCCGATGTTTGCAGAAAATGGGCATCGCTTATCGTCGCGTGATGCCGTATGTATTTTGACTCACGATCCAAAGTTTGATGTACCAGCAATTGAAGGCGCGCTTGCAACAACCGTCGGATATATCGGCGTGATGGGTAGTCGCAAAACCCATGCAAAACGCCTCGAACGCATGTCAGAAGTCGGAATCACAAGTGCAGCTGATTTGGCACGTGTTCATTCACCAATTGGCCTAGACCTCGGCGGCCGTACGCCTGAAGAAACAGCCATTTCGATTGTGGGCGAGATCATCGCTACTCGTACCGGTCGCAATTCTTCACCCCTTGGCACCAGTGACGGCGCAATTCACTAACTCTTACAGTCGGTACGTTGCAATATTGCTGGGGTTTGTCCACGCCACGCGGGCAGCTTGTTCTGCCGACATGATTTTGAATTTCACAAACTTTCCGCCAAACGGTGCGTGAATCATTGCCAGCCCCACACCGAGATACATCTGCACATGAGTCCCCTCGCCGGCAATATCTCCAGCAATTGCATCTTTACGGTCAACACGCATGCGACTATCAAGTTGTGACGCAGCTTGACGAGGCATGTCGATGCCCGCGGTACGCCAGGAGAACCACAGCAACCCCGAGCAATCCATCTTGACGTACGAGTCCTCTTTGCCTTCGAGATAGGGAACAGCAAGTTGTGTCAGTGCCGACAACACAGCGATTTGATGGTCGCGTGGCGCCTGTGACCATGCTCGATGTATTTCGTCTGAATTAAGAAAAAGACGTGCAGCAACGGCGTCAGAGACAACTCGACGCGCCTCAATATATGTCGGGTCTTCTTGATTCTCTGTACGCATGATGAGACCCAGGGCACGAATGGCATCAATCGAAATTGGAGGACGTTGGCGAATGTGATTGCCAGGCATTTGCATACGTCGCCACACAGAATTTTCGCCGGAATTACTTGCTGCATTGGCTGGCCCAATATAGAGAAATGTGCTGAGAATGCCTATTGCCGCTATCCCGCGCAGAAGTGTGCCAACCCGTTTCATTTCAGGCAGGCTATTACGAATGAACCCACCTCACACCACTACCCTCGGAGTGCTTCTGGCTGCCGGCTCTGGAACGCGCTTTTTGGGTTCTCAACACAAACTGCTGTCGAGCATTGACGGGCACACAATAATCTCGCGCTCGCTGACCGCGATGACTGGTTCAGGCCTCGACGGATTCATTGTTGTCTCAGGTGCTGTAGACCTCGGCGCTCACATTGACGATATTGAGGAAGTCCACAATCCAGATTGGAAAGATGGCCAACGCAGTTCTGTCACCACAGCCATACAGTTCGCTCGCGCGCAGGGTTACGGCGCCGTTGTTGTTGGATTAGCTGACCAACCATTCATCACATCTCAGGCATGGACCGATGTTTCATCTTCACCTTCACCAATTGCGATTGCCACATACAAGGGCATACGAGGCAACCCCGTACGACTTCACTCCAGCGTCTGGAACATGTTTGAAAATCTCGAGGCAGACCCAGATGCCGGGGCACGAAGTCTCATTCATCTGCATCCTGAACTCGTTCGGGAAGTAGCCTGTGAAGGCAATTCGGCAGATATCGACACCACAGAGGATCTCGACACATGGACCTAAATCATCAATTCACTGTTGCAGTTCCCGTGGAAGATGCATGGCGCATTCTCACAGACGTCGAGCGCATTGCACCCTGCCTCCCTGGTGCCCAATTGCAAGAAGTTGAAGGCGACACCTACCGCGGAATCGTCAAAGTCAAAGTCGGACCAATTCAGGCACAGTTCAAAGGTCAGGCAAGTTTTCTTGAGCGCGATGACGATGCCCACAAAGCAGTGCTAAAGGGCGAAGGCCGTGACACAACAGGCAAGGGCAATGCTTCAGCACTCATTACTGCTGAGATGACTGCACTCGACGCAAACAACACCTCTGTCACTGTCAGCACAGACCTTACCGTCACCGGAAAAGTTGCGCAATTTGGCCGTGGTGCGATGGCAGACATCAGCGACAAGTTACTGGCGCAGTTTGTTATCAATCTGAACACTCTTATTGCAGAACAACCAGCTACGGCACC
>SHUR01000061.1 GCA_009694565.1 Ilumatobacteraceae bacterium
TTCATTGGTTTAGAAGCTGCAGCCACTGCAACAAAACGGGGTGCACATGTGACGGTATTGGAAGGACTTGATGCACCACTGATTCGCGCGCTTGGCCCGGAGATGGGTGCTGCCATTGGTGCAGTGCACGAAAGAAATGGCGTCACTATTCACTGCGGCGTACAGGTGGTATCGATTAATGGCGATACGCATGTCACTGGGGTGACTTTGACAAATGGCGACATCATTGAAGCCGATGTTGTCATCGTCGGTATTGGTGTAGCGCCTGCAACGCAATGGTGCAGCGAGAGCGGACTTTCCATTGACGACGGCATTGTGTGTGATGCGAACCTCAATGCCGGCCCAGCGAATGTATTTGTTGCGGGTGACGTTTTGCGCTGGCCAAACGGCATGTTCAAAGACATTGAACCCACAATGCGTGTTGAACACTGGACTAATGCTGCTGAACAAGGGGCAACAGTTGCGCAAAACTTGTTGGCAACCTTGCGAAATGAACCACTGCAGCCGTATTCTGCTGTTCCATTTTTCTGGAGCGACCAATTCGATGCTCGCATCCAATTTCTCGGACGCGCATTTTCAACCTCAACTGTTGATGTTGTGGCTGGCAGTGTTGCAGACGGTAGATGGTGTGCCATGTACAGCACGAATGATCGCTTAACGGGTGTTCTCGGAGTCAGCATGCCAAAGATGGTGATGCCAAGCCGTGCAATGTTGTCGACGTACACCTCGCGGTACGACGCACTTCAACACTTCGCAACCGTGGTGGCTGCTCAAAATAAGTAAGTTGTAGTTATGGCATTGCCCGACGCAGACCGACTTGATGCTTGGCGGTCATTTCTCACGGCTCATGCAGCAATGAATAAGATGCTGTCCCGCGCTCTGGAAGAAGACGAAGGCCTGCAACTGCAGTGGTTCGAAATTCTTGATGCTCTTGCTGTGAGCGAAGAGAAGTCATTGCGGTTCAATGAATTAGCTGAGCGCGTCATGACGCACCCATCTAGCCTGTCACGCCAGATTGACAAACTCGAAGACAAACAATATGTGGCTCGGGAGAAGTCGGTGGCAGACGATGGTCGTGCAATAGTGCTTGTGTTGACGCCCACTGGTCACGATGTCTGGAAATCTGCGAGCACCACGTATTACCGGATTGTGCGTCGGGTATTCACCAGTTGGCTCACCGAAACCGATGTTGTGGCATTGCACCGTGTGTTCAGCAAGGTCCTCGAAGCCGAGTGAAAAGGGGTCATTTTCTCTGACTTTGGTGAAAGTGCTTGTAACGGTAAGACTTTGGAACAGCACAACAGCCGAAAGGGCACCATGCAAAACGCAGTCATCGTTGACACACTTCGAACACCTCTAGGAAAACGAAATGGCCGCCTCAAAGATTGGCATCCCGTTGATCTCGCTGGTGTTGCATTGCGCGAACTAGTTGCACGCACCGGTATCGACCCCGCACAAATTGACGATGTCATCATGGGCTGCGTGATGCAAGTGGGCGAACAAAGCCTCAACATCGCCCGTAATGCAGTTCTTGCTGCTGGTTTGCCAGAGACAATTCCCGGCACAACTGTTGACCGCCAATGTGGTTCCAGCCAACAAGCTGCTCACTTTGCTGCACAAGGCGTCATGGCCGGCGCATACGACATTGTTATCGCAGCAGGTGTTGAAGTCATGACTCGTGTTCCGATGGGTTCCGCTGTTGCTGATGGCAAGTATGGCTATCCGTTTGGTCCAATGGTAAGTGCGCGTTATGCACCAGATGGTGGTTTAGTTCCGCAGGGAATCAGCGCAGAAATGATTGCTGACAAGTGGGGCATCACCCGCGAAGACATGGACCGTTTTGCAGCACGTTCACAGGCATATGCAACCCGCGCGACAGCAGAGGGACGTTTCCAGCGTGAGATTTTGCCCGTGCTTGACTCTGAAGGCGTTCTCATGACAACAGACGAGGGTATCCGCGATTCCCCGTATGAAAAATTGCAGACACTAAAGCCAGCGTTTCGCAGTGAAGAAGAAGGCGGCCGCGTGACTGCTGGCAACTCCAGCCAAATCACAGATGGCGCATCTGCAATGTTGATCATGAGCGAAGAAAAGTGCCGCGCACTTGGTCTAACACCGCGTGCACGTTTTGTGAATTTCGGTCTGGCAGGTGACAACCCGCAACTCATGCTCTCAGCTCCCATTCCTGCAACGCAAAAAGTATTGCAACGCGCTGGCCTCACCATGGCAGACATGGACCTCATTGAAATCAACGAAGCGTTTGCATCAGTTGTTCTTGCGTGGGAAAAGGAACTGCACCCAGACATGAACAGGGTCAATGTCAACGGTGGCGCTATTGCGCTTGGTCACCCACTGGGTGCCAGTGGCACACGCCTCATGACAACGTTGCTGAACGAACTTGAGCGCACCGGTGGTCGCTATGGGCTGCAAACAATGTGCGAAGGTGGTGGCATGGCAAACGCCACCATCATCGAGCGCCTGGGCTAAACCCTGAACAATACGCTGGCTGCTATGCCTACTTTTTCGGCCATCATCTGGTTTGCGGTTGGCATTGTGATGATGCGCGTTATCTGGAAGTTTGGCTTTGGCATGTTGAAGTCGATGACCTCGACATTGCCTGAGCCACCACCATCTGGAGAGATGCGCCGTATCAACGTGCGGTATCGCTGCGGCGTGTGTGGGGTGGAAATACGTATGGTGATGGCACCTGACGAAGACCCGCCGCCGCCACGCCACTGCCTGGAAGACATGGATCTGGTCGCCCCAGTCGAATAACTAGCGGGCTTTAGCCGAGCAGTTCTTTCATCTCAAGAATCTCAGCATCTTGGGCCGTCTCCACTGCTGTTGCCAGTGTTCGTACAGCTGAATTCGTGCCATCCTTCAATACGTCTTTAGCCATTGTAATTGCGCCTTCGTGGTGGGCAATCATGCCGGTTATCCATGCACGATCAAACTCAGTGCCACGCAATGAAGACAACTGTGTAATGTCCTTGGCACTCAACATTCCACTCATCATGTCGCTGTGATTCATTGAAGAATCGGGCGTGAGGCTCATTTTCCACGATGTGAGAAAGGCTTTCATTGTGACAATTTCAGGATCTTGCGCACCCTTGATACGTGTAGCTAGGGACTTCACCACATCGCTTGCACCAACCGTGGGGTCAAGTGCAATGTCAGACATTTCAATTGCTTGTTCATGATGAGGAATCATCATCTGTGCAAACATCACATCAGATTCATTGAAGTCAATGGCACTTTGTGCTGTGTCGACTGCTGTCTCGGCAATGTCTGCGACGGACGAGCCTGCGCATCCTGTAAGTAAAGCAAGAACGGTAAGGCTTGAGAAAAGAATTCGAGTGCGGTTCATTGTGGTCCTTTGTTGTATTTCGTTGTCATTGTGTAGGGATAAGAACTATTAATTAAAAGATGATGACACAAGAAAAGCCGTTACAAGCATCACCAGGCCGCCATTGATGATTTCAGTAATACTTGCCCTGCGCAGCAGTGCCACCCGGCCGGCAAGGGCCTCATCATCTGCGGGAATCTTGCGCAACAAACGTCGACGGTTGATGTCGCCAATCTTGAGCATTAACACCGCAAGTACAAGCTTTAGGAGCAGCCAGCGTCCGTGGTTTTGTGTAAACAACGTAATGATGCTGCCGTGAAGGCGCAGTGTCTGAATAGCACCCGTGACCACTATTGCAATCACTGCGTATCTAGCGACATCGCCGTACCGCCGAAAAGCATCGAAACTTTGCGCTGGTTGTAATGACGGAATTACGAAAAGAACAAAAACAATAAGTCCGCCCAACCATGCTGTCGCCGCCGCAGTGTGAATGACATCTGCTGGCACTCCTAAACCTGGCCAGGCCATGGAGCGCGAATGACTTGTGTAGGCAAGTGACACAAGGTACGCAACGCCTAAAGCCATCATGGGTGGAGCAACCAGAACAGGCAAAGCGGTGTGCTTGGTGCGCACAATTCCCGCCAACAACACGGCGGCTGTGAGGAAGCGCACAAAGTACATAGACCCTGCCGTGGTATCAAACGCCTCCAGTATGTGAAAGACAGATGACACCGCACCAAAGTCACGTGAGTCATCGAGAAAGATCAATGTTTGTGCAAGCGACACTGCAGTCAAAACTGCACCAGAAGCAAACAATGTCTCTCGTGCTCGCGAGGCGCCAAGAACTCCTGGGGCTATAAATAACTCTGTAAACAACAGCCCACCCACAATAAGTAGTGCTGCATACCCAAACGCACGCAGACCCCATCGCACAGGCCCTGATGTCACTGCGTTATCGGTCATCACTTCTGTCGGCATTATTCCATCAGAGATTTCTGTATCACCCGTCTGAGGCATTCCCAATGCCGATGTTGTCGTGACACCATCGGCACTGATGGCGCCGCCCCCAACATTCACCGTAAAATTCACACGCTCAGTCAGCACATGACCATCAGTGCCCACCAGACGCCACCGCGCCGTTATCGCGCCATTCAGATCTGGTGGCAACGCGAACAAGATTTGCTTTTTGCTGACGCCATACGTGGGTGCGGGCAACGCAGTGCGCACCCCATTTGCGGCGACTAATTCTGCTGAGGCGCTGTCAAGGGGGACATCCTTGGTATAGGTCAATGACCAGACAGAAGGGACTTGCGCCAATACGGTGGCACTGGCAGGAACACTGGTGACAAGAGCGTTATGGGCATTTGCGGGTTGCGCATCGAAACCTGCAAAGGCCAGAGCCATCAAAAGCCCTACCCCGAGAAACCGGGCCCCGCGATTGGTCTTTGCAGGGATAATTCTCACAAATCCCAAGCGTAAGGCATAACTAACGACTCCCTGTGGGTAGTTTCGTCACACAATGAAAGTTGTCCACAATCTGTGGATAAGCGAGGGAAAACTACGGGGGTGTAACTCTGCTAGCGCGTTGTCCAGATGGCACTACCGCTAAGTATCAGTGGTACTTCGTGGCTGTGTACAAACCACCAAGAAGTGAACCAAGACCTGCTGCCAGGTACCAATTACTGCGTCCACCGGGAACAAAACCCAAGTAATAGAACAAGATCACGATTGCGCCAAGGCCAAGGAGAGCGAACATCAGCACGGGCACCCACGACGCACTGTGCTTTTCATACACCGAAACAGGTGGGGTGTATCGACTACTTGCGTTGACCGCAGGGTCGTGATGACCGAAATGATGCTCGGGCTTGTTTCCGCCTTTCGGGGTCACGCGTCCGCCTTTTTTCTTCTTAGTTGCCACGTCGCAAGTGTAGAACGCGAACCCCCACAGACACGCACGCGCAATTCGTTTCATAAAATGGCGCTTTCCACGGCAGGCTTATGTAATGGCACGAATTCTGGTGATCGACAGCTACGACAGCTTCGTGTACAACATCGTCCAGTATTTGGGCGAACTCGGTGCAGACCCCATCGTGGTGCGAAATGATCAGATCTCTGTTGCTGAAGCCGTTGCTCTTGAACCAGATGGCGTGTTGTTGTCCCCCGGCCCTGGCCGGCCTGAAGATGCCGGAATTATTTGTGATGCCATCTCTGCGTTCGCTGGTTCCGTGCCCGTGTTCGGCGTGTGTTTGGGACATCAAGCAATCGGTCACGTGTACGGCGGCAATGTTGTTCGCGCACCAGAACTGATGCACGGTAAAACGTCACACGTTACACATAACAACACTGGCGTGTTTGAAGGTGTGCCATCCCCGCTTGAAGCAACGCGTTATCACTCACTTGTTATTGATGCGGCAACAATGCCTGAACATTTGTTAGTGACTGCTCAAACTGCTGATGGCATTGTGATGGGTGTTCGCCACCGCGATGTCGATGTAGAAGGTGTGCAGTTTCACCCTGAAAGCATTTTGACTACATCAGGCCACGACCTCTTGCGCAACTTCCTTCGCCGCTGCGCCTAAGGGGGTTAACCGGCGGGGGCGACAGTGGTGACGGGGGTATCGCGACCAACGGTCAACACAATGGCGACGCCTGGGTTCACCATGCTGGCTGCTGCGGTGTCTTGGGCAATGACTTTGCCCACGTTGGCATTGCCGGGTGCAAGATCAACATATTCAATAGTGGCAGTGAGACCGATCTTGTTCAACGCATCTCGCGCCGCAGCTTCGGTCTGGCCCTTTAGGTTCGGCATAGCAACGGGTGCTGGCCCGTTCGAAACAAAAATAGTGATTGGCGATGCTGCATCAACCAATGTTCCTTGCACCGGATCAGTACGAATAACGATGCCCTTTGCCACAGTGGCATTTGGCTCTGGCGTCACCGTGACGACAAACTTGTATGGATCAGCAGTGAGGAATGTTTGCGCTGATTCTGTTGTCTGACCAATCACAACATTGGGAACTGCCAGCTGGCCAGTTCCACCAGATACATTCACCGTGACTGTTTGACCTTTCGCAAGCTTGGTCATACCGCTAGGTGTTTGTACTGCTACCTGGCCAAGTGCATAGGTTTTATCGATGACGTCAGGGCCTTTTGTAAAGACAAAACCCGCTGCTTCAACAGCGGTTTGTGCTGCTTCAGCAGTCAGACCAAGAAGCGGCGGCACGTCTGCTTGCGCGATTGGAAACACCAGCGTGATTGCTTCACCAGTTTTTGCAAGATCACCTGATGGAGGAATTTGGCCAGACACAATGTTGGTCCCATCACACACCGTTTCAGGTGGGTTGAACGCAACAATAAACTTTGCCTCTTCCAATTTCAGTTTCGCCACATCGCAGGTGACACCTTTGACGTTCGGCACTGCAACACCAGACGACCCACCAAGTGTGGAAATAAGAAACACGATTCCACCAAGAATGACAATGCCAGCTACTGCTGCGCCCACTACATAACTACGCCTGCTTGGGCGATCGTCATCATAATCAGGCAGTACTTCAACGGGCGCCATAGTTGCTGGCATCACTGTTGTGCGCGGTAAAATTTGTGTTGTTGTGGAGTCGCCTTCAACTGGCGCCATAATTGTTGTCGCTTGGTCAAGGCTTGCAGAACCAAGTGGTGGCTTGCCCGAACGAATGCGCGCTTCGTCAACTGCGAGTGTTGGTTCGCCATTCATGAACCTGCGCAAGTCATCACGCAATTGTTCTGCATTGTTGTAACGCATGTCGGCATTCTTTGTGAGACACTTCGCAATGATTGCTTCAAGTGCCAATGGCACATCAGCAACCAAGTCACGCAAACGTGGCGCAGCTTCATTCACTTGCTTGTATGCAGTAGCAAGTGCAGAATCACCAGCAAATGGAGGCTTTCCTGCAACAAGTTCATACAGAACAACTCCGAGTGAATACAGGTCTGAACGAAGATCTAAGCCTTCGCCCTTTGCTTGCTCTGGTGAGAAATACGTTGCGGTGCCCATCACGGCGCCGTCTTGCGTAAGCCCACCCTCGTGGCCGGCATCGAGTGCGCGTGCAATACCGAAGTCCACCACTTTGATTGCGCCATCTTCGCCCAACAAAATGTTTGCAGGTTTAATGTCGCGGTGCACCACATTGTTGCGGTGTGCATATGCCAACGCATTAGCAATAGCTGCACCAACACCAGCAGCAGACACTGATGTCATGCGGCCTTGGCGGCGCAACGCATCAGACAACGTGCGGCCCTTCACGAATTCCATAGCCATGAAATAGGTGTTGCCGGTTTGGCCCCAGTCATAGACACCCACGATGTTCGGGTGGTTCAGGCCAGCAACGCTCTGGGCCTCGCGGCGAAAACGCTCGACAAAGTTCGGGTCAACAGCATGTTCAGGAAACAGCACCTTCACGGCCACATCGCGGTCGAGCAGCAGGTCGCGGGCCAGGAAGACGTCGGCCATTCCGCCGCGACCGATACGCCGAGAAATCTCGTAGCGCTCGTTAATGACTTGGGGGTTCTGGTTCGACATACGGCTCTTAGAGGTTACCCGTGCTGCCTATGGGGCTGCGGGCAGTGCCAATGCTGCATTCAGCACATCGCGGGCAACGGGACCAGCCAAACGCCCACCGGTACTGGCGCTCACGGCATCATTCACGCCCTTAATAAATACTGAGACAACGAATCGCGGAGCCTCGGCAGGGGCAAAAGCGGTGATCCACGCGTGCGAACGTTGTTTTTCACCCTCAGCGTTCAACTGCGCTGTTCCGGTCTTTGCCGCAACGGAAACTCCACCGTTTAATTGCAGACAACATGCTGCGGTTCCTGATTGCGCAACGCCAACCATCAGTTGCGTCATGGTTGCAGCAGTCGCGGGGGACATTGGTGTCTTCCATGCTTCTGGCGCAGTGGTGCTCATCACGGTGCCGTTACGAGTGCGGGTCGAATCGATCACGTGTGGCTTCATCATCACGCCGCCGTTTGCTACCGACCCCGCAATCATCGCCATATGTAATGGAGTGATCTGAACTTGGCCTTGGCCAAACCCGTGAATTGCTAGCAACGCCAATGAATCGGCGAAGTCAGCAGCAATGCCACCAAAGGTGCTGGCAGCTGCACCGGGTAAATCAAACGGAATGCGTTCGTCGAATCCGAATCTGTTGGCACCGTTCACCATGAGGTCTGGGCCAATCGCAACAGCAGTTTGTGCAAACGAAATATTGCAACTGCGGCGGAACACTTCAGCCAAGTCGCCACCACATACTTTCTTGCCGTAGTTACGAATCGGCTTCTTTGTATTTGGCGGAACCCACGCGCGTTCATTCTTGAACACGCTCATCATGTCGATCTTTCCTGTTTCCAGTCCAACAGTGGTGGTGACAATTTTGAATGTTGAACCTGGCATGTATCGCTCTTGATACGCATTCGCCAACAACGGCTTTGCTGTATCTTTCTGCAGCCCATCTAGTGCCTCGTTCACCACATTGCCGTTATGCGACGCAATCAGGTTCGGGTCATACGACGGGTTTGAATACATGGCCAACACAGCACCGGTCTTCGGGTCAAGCACCACCACAGAACCTTCGCGATTCCCCAACGCTTTCTTTGCTGCAGCCTGCAAGTCTGCACGCAATGTCAC